>JANMYG010000100.1:0-2170 GCA_031381865.1 Betaproteobacteria bacterium
CACGGGGTGGCATGCACCATCGTCGTGCCGCACGGCAACTCGGTCGAGAAGAACGCCGCCATGCGCGCGCTCGGCGCGCGGCTGATCGAACACGGCAGCGATTTCCAGGACAGCCGTGAACACGCCATCGGTCTGGCGCGGAAGACCGGCGCCCACATGGTGCCGAGTTTCGACTTCCACCTGGTGCGCGGCGTGAGCAGCTACTGGTGGGAGTTTTTCCGGGCGGTGCCGGCGCTCGACGTGGTCTATGTGCCGATCGGCCAGGGCTCCGGCGCCTGCGCGGCGATTGCGGCCAAGCTGGCGCTGCGCCACCCGGCGCGCATCGTGGGTGTGGTGAGCGCCCACGCCACCACCTACGCCGATTCACTGGCCGCCGGACACGTGGTGCCGGCGCCGGTCACCACCCAACTGGCCGACGGCATGGCTTGCCGCATCGCCGACCAGGCGGCACTGGACACCATTGCGCCGCACATCGACCACGTCGTGCAGGTCAGCGACGCCGAGGTCGCGCAGGCCATGCGCGCCATCTTCCACGACACCCACAACGTGGCCGAAGGCGCGGGTGCGGCGGCTTTCGCTGCGGCGATGAAGGAGCGCGCGGCACTGGAGGGGCAGGTGGTGGGCACCACCTTGTGCGGCGGCAATGTGGACAGCGCCGTCTTCGCGCAGGTGTTGGCGGGCAACTGATGTCCGCCGCACCGACGCCGGTCTCGAAGTACCTGCAGGGTTACCCGGGCGAGGTACAACAGCAGGTGGCGCAGCTGCTGCAGGCGGGTGCGCTGGGACAGCGGTTGCGCAGCAAATACGGCCCCGCCAGCCACGGCGTGCGCACCGACCGCGCCCTGTACGACTATGTGCTGGCGCTCAAGAATGCGTTCCTGCGCGGCGCCGAGCCACTGAGCAAGGTCGGTTACGACAGCAAGCTGCAGGTGATCGGCCACGCGCTGGGCACCCACACCACGATCTCACGCGTGCAGGGCAGCAAGCTCAAGGCCAAGCGCGAAATCCGCATCGCCGCGCTGTTCAAGGAGGCGCCCGAACCGTTCCTGAAGATGATCACGGTGCACGAACTGGCGCACCTGAAGGAGAAGGCCCACGACAAGGCGTTCTACCAGCTGTGCAGCTACATGGAGCCCGACTACCACCAGCTGGAGTTCGACCTGCGGCTGTACCTGACGCACCTGGACGCGGCAGGCCCGCTGCATCCCGCGGATTGAAGCGTCTGCCTTTCAAGTGCAAACATTTGCAAAGGCAGGCGACGGGCCCGGCCGCGGGACGCCGGCACACCAATCATCGGCGCCGGCCATGACGCCAGCCGCCGCCGACATCCACCCAGCCCTGGTGCGCGTCAACTCCACCATGCACCCCCTCACAAACAGTTCGAAGGCTCGATATGACTGTTCGGTCAACGCTGAGACTTGCCCCCTCGGCTACTATGACTTTTGCAACCCAATCTCAGAAAAAGCATCGAGTCTCACGCAACAATGAAACTCGAACAACTGCAGACCAACGCCTCGGTGCGCGGCATCATTCCAGATGCGCTGGTCACGGTCGTCAGCGTGTTGTGGTTTGGCTCGGAGGCGCTTGAGCTGACGTACAAAACGGCGGCGGGCAAGGTGGCCAACGAGTTGCTGTATCGCGATTCCGAGCCCCGACTGGAGCTGGTTGAGCTCGGCAGGCCCTGGAGTTTTGACGGTGATGGCGCGTTGTTCCGTCTGGCGTCCGAGGCCCAGCGCATTCGCCTCGCCCATTTGTTCGACCCGGTGCTGGCGGTGCATACGTCCGTTGTCGACCCGTTGCCGCACCAGATCACCGCCGTTTATGAAGCGATGCTGCCGCGCCAGCCACTGCGCTTTCTGCTGGCCGATGACCCGGGGGCCGGCAAGACCATCATGGCCGGACTGCTGATCAAGGAGCTGATCGCTCGCGGTGATTTGCAACGCTGCCTGATCGTGTGCCCCGGCAGCCTGGCCGAGCAGTGGCAGGATGAGTTGTACCGGCGCTTTCATCTGCCCTTCGAAATTTTGACCAACGACAAGCTGCGCGCGCTGTCGGGCTCGAAATCAAAGTATTCGGTTTCGACCTCCTTTACCTATGAAGGGGCCACGCTCAAAAAACCCCTCAATGATAGCAAGCCCAATTTGTCGGGCACGACGGGAACAACCGATCA
>JANMYG010000122.1:0-14012 GCA_031381865.1 Betaproteobacteria bacterium
ACGGCGCCACCCACGAACACGCTGCCTTCGATCGCGTACTCGGGTTGTGCCGTGGGTTGCGCCGCACTGGTCGTGATCAGGCCGTTGTGCGATGTCTGGAACTTGTTCCCGGTGTGCATGAGCATGAAGCAGCCCGTGCCATAGGTATTCTTGACCATGCCGGCCTTGAAGCAGCCTTGGCCGAACAATGCGCTTTGCTGGTCACCGGCCACACCGCCAATCGGAATCGCGTGCCCCAGCAACCCGGCGTTGACCTCGCCGAAATGTGCGCTCGATGGTCTGATGTTGGGCAGCATGGCGGGCGGAATATCCAATGCCTGCAGCAATTCGGGGTCCCACTGGTTTGCGTGGACGTTGAACAACATCGTGCGCGAAGCGTTGCTGACATCGGTGGCATGGACCGAGCCCCCCGTGAGGCGCCAGATCAACCAGGTGTCAACTGTACCGAAGGCGAGTTCGCCATTGCTGGCCTGCTGCCTGGCCAGTGGCACATGGTCCAGAATCCATCTGAGCTTGGTGCCGGAGAAATAGGCGTCGACCAACAGCCCGGTCTTGGCCTGAATCATGGCCGCCATTCCGCGTTCGCGCAGGGAGACGCAGGTCGGCTCGCCCCGGCGGTCCTGCCACACGATGGCGTTGTGAACTGGCAGCCCGGTGCTCCGGTTCCAGACCACCGTCGTTTCACGCTGGTTGGTGATGCCGATGGCGCGCACCTGGCTGGCCCGAATGCCGGCCTTGACCAGTGCTTCGCGGGCGGTGGCCAACTGTGTGCGCCAGATCTCCTGCGGGTCGTGTTCGACCCAACCCGGCTGCGGATAGATCTGAGTGATCTCCTGTTGCGCCGAGGCCAGCGCGTGTCCGTCGGCATCAAAAACAATACTCCGGGAACTCGAGGTTCCCTGGTCCAGGGCAAGCAGATAGGTCATGGGCGTAGGGTCCGGAAAAAATCGGGCATTGACGTGGATGCAAAGGCAGCGGCGGGCTACAGCAGGTCAAGGTCTTGTCACGGTGCAGCAACCTCGTATTGCACTTGCGCCTCGACCAGCAACGCCGGAAAAGGCTCGGGCGGCGCGGCGTCGGTGAACAGGCGGTCAATCTGTGACAGTCGGCCCACCTCGACCATGGCCGGTCGGTTGAACTTGCTGGCGTCGGCGGCAAGCCACACTTCACGCGCATGCGCGATGATGGTTTGCGAGACCTTGACCTCCCGGTAGTCGTAGTCTCTGAGCGAGCCGTCGGCTTCGATGCCCGAAATTCCAATCAACGCGATGTCGACCTTGAACTGGCGGATGAAATCCACTGCGGCTTCGCCCACGATGCCTTGATCCCGACCCCGCACCACGCCCCCCACCACAATCACTTCACTCCTGACGTTGGTGCTGAGAATGCTCGCAACGTTCAGGTTGTTGGTGATGACGCGCAGGCCGGAATGCTGGAGCAGTGCCCTGGCAATCGCCTCGGTGGTGGTGCCGATGTTCAGCATCAGCGAGCAGTCGTTGGGCACCGCGGCGGCACCGGCGCGCGCGATGCGCGATTTTCCTTCCGCATGCAGGCTCTCACGCTGCCGGTGCGCAATATTCTCGATTGTCGAGCCCGGAACGCGTACGCCGCCATGAAAACGTGCCAGCAGGCCATTTTCGGCCAGCCGTTGTATGTCGCGCCGCACCGTCTGCAACGTGACACCGAGCTTGTCGGCCAACTGCTCGACTGTGACGGAGCCCATCGTCCGCACGACGGCGAGCAATGTAAGTTGCCTGGGGTTTGGATTCATCTGCTAATGGGTCACCAAGCGACATCGGTCTGTAGACTTTAAAACGAAAGGAAAAGAACATTCATAGGGTAATTACCAAGTAAAAAAGAATCAAAACGAACAACAATCATCATCATGGCGAAACGAAATTCCAGATCAATGGCGCGATGTGTCGAGGTGGCGTTGTGCAGTTGACTCTTGACGGCGTCAGCAAAAAGGTCGGCGCACAGACCTGGCTGCACCACATGAACATCGCCCCACGTAGCGGCGCGGTGACGGTGCTGCTGGGCGCAACCCAGGCCGGCAAAACCAGCCTGATGCGCATCATGGCGGGTCTGGATGTTCCGACCGGCGGACAGGTGCTGGTGGATGGAAAAAGTGTTGTGGGTGTGCCGGTGCGACAACGAGACGTTGCCATGGTGTACCAGCAATTCATCAACTACCCGTCCTTGAAGGTCAGCGACAACATTGCCTCCCCCATGAAGTTGCGCGGCGAGAAAGCAATTGACCAGCGGGTGCGCGAATTGGCCGAAAAACTCCATATCGAGATGTTTCTGGACCGTTATCCTGCCGAGCTTTCAGGCGGGCAGCAGCAGCGCGTGGCGCTGGCCCGCGCCTTGGCAAAAGGTGCGCCGTTGATGTTGCTCGATGAACCGTTGGTCAACCTGGACTACAAATTGCGCGAGGAACTGCGGGACGAGTTGAGCGCCTTGTTTTCGGCTGGCGACTCGACCGTGATCTACGCCACCACCGAACCTGGTGAAGCGCTGCTTCTGGGCGGTTATACCGCCGTGTTGGATGGCGGCGAGTTGTTGCAGTATGGCCCGACGGCAGAGGTGTTTCACAAGCCAAATTCGCTCAGGGTGGCGCGGGCATTCAGCGATCCACCGATGAATCTGGTGGGAGCGACCGCTGCCCCCGGAGGCTTGCAACTTGACAACGGGCCGCTGCTGGCATTGGCGCTGCCTGCCACGGCGTCCAACAGATTTTCGGTTGGCATGCGTGCCGCCGCTTTGCGCGTGGTGGCAACGCAGGGCGATATCTCCCTTCCCGGCCAAGTGGATCTGGCCGAGATATCGGGTTCCGACACCTTTGTGCACGTTTCGACACCCGTCGGCGACCTGGTCGCCCAACTCACCGGCGTGCACTACTTCGATCTGGCCGCGCGGGTCACGCTTTACCTGGATTCGGCGCAGGCTTATGTGTTCGACTCCCAGGGCAGCCTGCTGCTGGCTCCGGTGCGGGGCGGAGGGCGCTGACATGGCACGGATCGAACTTGATCTGGCCCACGCCTACCGGCGCGACCCGAAGCAGGACAGCGACTATGCGCTGCTGCCGCTCAAGATGACCTTTGAAGACGGTGGTGCCTATGCATTGCTGGGTCCATCGGGTTGCGGCAAGACCACCATGCTCAACATCATGTCGGGCCTGCTCGCGCCGTCCCAGGGCAGCGTGCGTTTTGACGGCCGCGACGTGACGCGCGCATCACCACAGGAGCGCAACATCGCCCAGGTGTTTCAGTTCCCCGTCATATACGACACCATGACGGTGGCAGAAAATCTGGCGTTCCCGTTGCGCAACCGAAAAGTTCCCAAACAGCAGATCGACAAACGGGTGGGCGAGATTGCCGAGATGCTGGAGATGAGTGGTCAGCTGAACCAGCGCGCGGCCGGCCTTGCGGCCGACGCGAAGCAAAAGATATCCCTGGGTCGGGGTCTGGTCCGGCCCGATGTATCGGCGGTCTTGTTCGATGAGCCGCTGACGGTGATTGATCCGCATCTCAAGTGGCAATTGCGGCGCAAGCTAAAGCAGATTCACCACGAACTCAAGCTCACGCTGATCTACGTCACCCATGACCAGGTGGAGGCGCTGACGTTTGCTGACCAGGTGGTGGTGATGACCCGTGGTCGATCGGTGCAGGTGGGGTCCGCTGCCGACTTGTTCGAACGGCCGAGTCATACGTTTGTGGGCCACTTCATTGGTTCACCCGGTATGAATTTCTTGCCCGGACAGGTGGCTGAGCACGGCGTCACTGTAGGTGGTTTTGTCTTGGCGTTGCCGCCCGGGCGAGTGTTGCCCGTTGCCGAGATCAAACTTGGCATACGACCGGAATACGTCGTGCCGGTGCCGGCCCAATCGCCGGGCGCCTTGCCGATGACGGTGGCGCAGGTTCAGGATGTGGGCACGCATGTGATGCTCACGGCGACGCTCGCGGGCCACGTGGTCAAGGCGCGACTCGCCTCGGACGCGGCACAGTGGTCGCGCGATGACACCATTTGGCTCAAGGTGATGGGTGAACACACCTGCTTCTACAGGAACGAGGAGATCGTGCCGTGAGCACTACCACCAAGCCAGTCAACCAGAGAGCCTGGTTTCTGATCCTTCCGGTGCTTATCTGCGTTGCGTTTTCGGCGATTCTGCCGTTGATAACCGTGGTCAATTACTCGGTGCAGGACATCATCTCGCCCGAGCGGCGGGTGTTTGTAGGCACCGAATGGTTCGCGGCCATCATGCGCGATGAAGAACTGCATGGTGCCTTGTTGCGGCAGCTGACGTTTTCACTCGCGGTGCTCGCCGTCGAACTGCCGTTGGGAATCTTGCTGGCTTTGTCGATGCCCGCGCAGGGCTGGAAGTCCTCCGTGGTGCTGGTCATTGTGTCGCTCTCGCTGCTGATTCCGTGGAACGTTGTCGGCACCATCTGGCAAATCTTCGGCCGTGCCGACATCGGCTTGATGGGCGCCGCGCTACAGGGTCTGGGTATCGATTACAGCTATACCGGCAACGCGACCCATGCATGGATCACGGTTCTGATCATGGACGTGTGGCACTGGACGCCGCTGGTGGCGCTGTTGGGTTACGCAGGCCTGCGATCCATTCCGGATGCCTACTACCAGGCCGCAAGTATTGACGGTGCCAGCAAGCTCGGTCTGTTTTGGTATGTTCAGCTCCCGAAAATGCGGGGTGTTCTGATGATCGCGGTGCTGTTGCGGTTCATGGACAGCTTCATGATCTATACCGAGCCCTTTGTCCTGACCGGAGGGGGGCCGGGTAACTCGACCACTTTCCTTTCGCAGTTCCTGACGCAGAAAGCGGTCGGCCAGTTCGACTTGGGGCCGGCGGCAGCTTTTTCATTGATCTATTTCCTGATCATCCTGCTGCTGTGTTTTGTCTTGTACAACTGGATGCAGCGGGTCGGTACCCAGGCGAAGGAGGGTGGCCATGAATAACCCGAAGTTCCAGAAACGATCGGTGTTCCTGGTCGTGTATATCGTGTTCGCCCTGTTGCCGATCTACTGGATGGTCAATATGTCGTTCAAGACGAACGATGAGATCCTGGCCAACTTCTCGCTGCTCCCAAAACACTTCACATGGGCCAACTACAAGACCATCCTGACCGATGTCTCGTGGTACTCCGGCTATATCAACAGCCTGATCTATGTCGGAATCAACACCGTCATTTCGATCACGGTGGCCTTGCCGGCCGCCTATGCGTTCTCCCGTTACAGCTTCCTGGGCGACAAGCATGTGTTCTTCTGGTTATTGACCAACCGCATGACGCCGCCGGCCGTGTTCTTGCTGCCCTTCTTCCAGCTCTACACCACCGTCGGTCTGATGGATACCCATCTGGCCGTTGCACTGGCGCACCTCTTGTTCAACGTGCCGCTGGCGGTCTGGATTCTTGAAGGCTTCATGAGCGGTATTCCACGGGAAATAGACGAAACCGCGTATATCGACGGTTATACCTTTCCACGTTTCTTCGTCAGGATCTTTCTGCCCTTGATCAAGGCCGGTGTTGGAGTCGCGGCTTTCTTCTGCTTCATGTTCAGCTGGGTTGAACTGTTGCTGGCCCGTACTTTGACCAGCGTGAACGCCAAGCCAATTGTGGCCACCATGACGCGCACGGTCTCGGCCTCGGGCATGGACTGGGCCACTCTCGCCGCCGCCGGTGTGTTGACCATCGTTCCGGGCGCGATCGTGATTTGGTTTGTCCGAAATTACATCGCGAAGGGTTTCGCGATGGGACGGGTCTGAACGGTTTGCGGGGCCGATTCAAGCGCGCTGCGCCGGAATCCGCGCCGATCTCAATCAAGGAGAGTTGAATGTTCGACTGGATGGCCTGGACCGCGCCCGTGGCGGTATTTTTCACCTGCATCGTGCTCATGCTTTTTGGCATGGCGGTTTGGGAAATCAAGTCCCCGACCAGCATGCGGCGCGGCTTCCTTCCCATCGAAACGACGCGAGGGGACCGGCTGTTTATCGGGTTGTTGGCGGCGGCCTATGTGAACCTGGCTTTTGTTGGCATCAGCGGGAAACTCGGTCAATGGCTGGCATTGGAGACAGAACCATCGATCTGGATCAGTTTCGTGTTGTCGATGGCTTTGCTCGCGTTGATCATGGGCAAGGGTTAGCGTCGGGTTATCAAGGATCGGCTTGTTTCCCCTGGAGCCGAAAAACCTTTCAATCAGGGGTTACAAATGACGAAGGAGATTGACTATGAAGTTGCGGTATACCGTGTTGACGGTGGCCATTGCGAGTGCGCTGGCCAGTCAAGGATGGGCCGACGAAGCGGCGGCGAAAAAGTGGATTGACAGCGAGTTCCAACCTTCGACCCTGTCGAAGGACCAGCAGACTGCCGAGATGAAGTGGTTCATCGACGCGGCCAAGAAGCTGCAGGCCAAGGGGGTCAAGGAGATCTCGGTGGTGTCCGAGACGATCTCGACCCACGAGTACGAATCGAAGACGCTGGCCAAGGCCTTTGAAGAGATCACCGGCATCAAAGTCAAGCACGACCTAATCCAGGAAGGCGACGTGGTCGAGAAACTGCAGACCTCGATGCAGTCGGGCAAGTCAATCTACGATGGCTGGATCAGCGATTCCGACTTGATCGGCACGCACTACCGCTACGGCAAGATCCTGAACCTGACCGACTACATGACCGGCGCCGGCAAAGAATGGACCAACCCCGGCCTGGACATCAAGGATTTCATCGGCACCAGCTTTACCACGGCACCGGATGGCAAGCTGTATCAACTGCCGGACCAGCAGTTCGCCAATCTGTATTGGTTTCGCGCCGATCTGTTCGCGCGGCCCGATTTGAAGGCACAGTTCAAGGCCAAATACGGTTATGAGCTTGGTGTTCCGCTGAACTGGAGCGCTTACGAAGACATTGCGGCGTTCTTCACCAACGATGTGAAGAACATCGACGGCAAGCCAATCTACGGCCACATGGACTACGGCAAGAAAGACCCTTCTCTGGGCTGGCGTTTCACGGATGCCTGGTTATCGATGGCCGGTACCGCAGACGTCGGGATCCCGAATGGCAAGCCGGTCGATGAGTGGGGTATCCGCGCCTCAGCCGATGGCTGCACCCCGCAGGGGGCCTCGGTCTCGCGCGGCGGCGCGACCAACTCGCCAGCGGCGGTCTACGCGCTGACCAAATACATCGACTGGATGAAGAAGTATTCGCCCAAGGAAGCCATTGGCATGACCTTCGGCGAAGCCGGCCCGGTGCCGGCCCAAGGCCAGATCGCACAGCAGATATTCTGGTACACGGCCTTCACGGCTGACATGATCAAACCGGGTCTGCCGGTGGTCAATGCGGACGGCACACCCAAGTGGCGCATGGCGCCGGGCCCGAACGGCCCGTATTGGAAGCAAGGCATGCAAAACGGTTACCAGGACGTGGGCTCATGGACCTTTTTCAAGGACCACGATGCAAACAAGGTGGCCGCCGCCTGGCTCTATGCGCAGTTCGTGACGGCCAAGACCACGTCCCTGAAGAAGACGATTGTGGGCCTTACGCCAATACGCGAGAGCGACATCCAGTCCAAGGCAATGACCGACATGGCGCCCAAGCTCGGTGGCCTGGTCGAGTTCTATCGCAGCCCGGCCCGTGTTGCCTGGACCCCGACCGGTACCAATGTGCCCGACTATCCGAAGCTGGCCCAGCTGTGGTGGAAAAACGTAGCGGTGGCGGTGACCGGGGAGAAGACGCCACAGGCCGCGATGGACAATCTGGCGGCCGAGATGGATGACGTGATGGGTCGGCTGGAGCGCTCAGGTATGGCCGTTTGCGCCCCCAAGCTCAATGCCAAGAGTGATCCCGGCAAATGGCTGAGCGACAAGGGCGCGCCATGGAAGAAGCTGGCGAACGAAAAGCCAAAGGGTGAAACGATCGCCTACGACACGCTGCTGAATGCGTGGAAAAACGGCAAAACCCGCTAGTTGACGGATTGAACTACTCAGCTTGTTGAAGGTGGCCGTGTGCGCAGAATTGCCACACGGCCTTTTGTTTTGACGGTCCGGCGCGGATGCGCGCGGCCGTCAGTTGAATCTACCGAACACCGGGAAGCACTTGCACATGGCCATTGAAACGCCGCCATTCTTGACCAAGCGGGACGAACTGGTCGCCCGACTGGCGCGTGCGCACACTTACGACGTGGCCATTGTCGGCGGCGGAGCCACCGGCCTGGGGGTGGCGCTGGACGCCGCGGCGCGCGGTTTCAGCGTCGTGTTGGTGGAGTCGCACGACTTTGCCAAGGGCACCTCGTCGCGCGCCACCAAACTGGCGCATGGCGGGGTGCGTTACCTCGCGCAAGGCAATATCTCGCTGGTGCGCGAAGCCCTGTACGAGCGCACCAGGCTGCTGCACAACGCGCCGCACCTGGCCCAGCCGCTGGCGTTCGTCATGCCGTCGTACCGATGGTGGGAGACGCCGTTTTACGGCCTGGGGCTCAAGATGTACGACCTGCTGGCGGGCAAGGCCGGGCTCGGAAACACCGAGTTCCTGAGCCGCAGGCAGACCCTGGACCTGTTGCCGAACGCGTTGGCGGCGGGCCTGCTCGGCGGCGTCAAATACTGGGACGGGCAATTCGACGACGCGCGGCTGGCGCTGGCGCTGGCGCGCAGCGCGGCGCAACGCGGCGCCTTGCTGGTGAACTACTGCCGGGCCGACGACCTGCTGTTCGAGCAGGGCAAGGTGGCGGGGCTGCATTGTGTAGATACTGAAACCGGCGCCGGCATGGTGTTGCGGGCGCGTTGCGTCATCAATGCCACCGGCGTCTGGGTCGACGAATTGCGCCAGAAGGACGGCGACGCCAATCGCGGTGACGGCCGCCGGCCGACCAAACCGATGGTGGCGCCCAGCCAGGGTGTTCATATCGTGGTGGAACGCGAGTTCCTGCCGGGCGACACCGGGTTGATGGTCCCCAAGACCGCCGATGGCCGGGTGTTGTTTGCGGTCCCCTGGTTGGGCAAGGTCATCCTGGGCACCACCGACACGCCACGCAATGACCTGGCGCGCGAACCGCAGCCATTCAAGGAGGAGGTCGATTTCATCATGAGCGAGGCCGGGCGCTACCTGCAGCGCGCGCCCACCCGCGCCGACGTGCGCAGCGTGTGGGTCGGGTTGCGCCCGCTGGTCAAGCCGCAGGACGATGACGGCGACAACACCAAGGGGCTGAGTCGCGAGCACACGGTGCTGGTCAGCCGCAGCGGATTGGTCACGGTGACCGGCGGCAAATGGACCACCTACCGGGCCATGGCCGAGGACGTGCTGCAGAAGTGCTTCGACAAGTCACTGTTGACCGCGAGAAAGGCCGGAGTGACCACTGACATGAAGCTCGTAGGCGCTGACCCCGCCGGCGGCGCTTCGCCATCCATCGGCTGGCCACCGGGCCTGCACAGTTATGGCACCGAGCAGGCGCAGGTGCTCGGTCTGCCGGGCGCGCAGGTCGAATTGGCGCCGGGCCTGAGCGAGGCCATGGTCCGCTTTGCAGTGCGGCACGAATACGCGCGGTGTGTCGAGGACGTGCTGGCGCGGCGCTCGAGGCTGCTGTTCCTGGACGCCCGGCTGGCCAAATCGCTGGCGCCACGCGTCGGCGAGATCGTTTCAGAGGAAACCGGCCTCGACGCCCGGACGGAGGCCTTCTGCGACCTGGCGGACAGCTATTTGCGTCTGCCGGATTAGCCGCGGCAACGCGCCGGACCAGCGTTTCGCAGTAACGCTCGCAGTAACGCTCTTGACGCGATCGCGCGATCTGTTGCATAATCGCAGGCTTCGCTCTTAACCGGGCGCTTTAAGTTTCTGCCCAAAGGAGGCGGTGTGAGTGGTTCACGCCGCGGACGACGGGCCCAAGACTGACCTGTGTGACTGGTGCCGAACGATCGGTGCAGAACACAAAGGTGCAAGTTGGGAATATTGAAATGATCCAGACTGAATCCCGATTGGAAGTTGCCGACAATACCGGCGCGAAATCCGTCCTGTGCATCAAGGTGCTGGGCGGGTCGAAGCGGCGTTATGCGAGCGTTGGCGACGTCATCAAGGTGAGCATCAAGGAAGCCGCCCCGCGTGGTCGCGTCAAAAAAGGCGAGATCTACAGCGCGGTCGTCGTGCGTACTGCCAAAGGCATCCGCCGCAGCGACGGCTCCCTCGTCAAGTTCGACAGCAACGCGGCAGTGCTGCGCAACGCCAAGCTCGAGCCCATCGGCACCCGCATTTTCGGGCCGGTGACGCGCGAACTGCGGACCGAGAAGTTCATGAAGATCGTGTCGCTGGCTCCAGAAGTTTTGTAAGGACAGGCCATGAACAAGATTCGCAAAGGCGACGAAGTCGTCGTGCTCGCAGGGCGCGACAAGGGCAAGCGCGGCAAGGTCTCGCTGCGCAAGGACGATTCCCACCTGATCGTCGACGGCATCAACACGGTCAAGAAGCACACCAAGCCGAATCCGCTCAAGGGCACGGTTGGCGGCATCGTGGAAAAGACCATGCCGATCCACCAGTCCAACGTGGCGATCTACAACGCGGTGTCGGGCAAGGCCGACCGGGTTGGCATCAAGTTGCTGGCCGACGGCAAGCGGGTGCGCGTCTACAAGTCCAGCGGCGAAGAAATCAAGGTGGCATGAACATGGCACGACTGCAACAACACTATCGCGAAAAAGTCGCTCCGGAATTGATGGCCAAGTTCGGCTACAAGTCCGTGATGCAGGTCCCGCGCCTGACCAAGATCACGCTGAACATGGGCGTGAGCGAGGCCGTGGCCGACAAGAAGGTCATGGACAACGCGGTCGCCGACCTGACCAAGATCGCCGGGCAGAAGCCGGTCGTCACCAAGTCCAAGAAGGCGATCGCCGGCTTCAAGATCCGCGAGGGTCAGGCGATCGGCTGCATGGTGACGCTGCGCGGCGTGCACATGTTCGAGTTTCTCGATCGCTTCGTCACCGTGGCGCTGCCTCGCGTGCGCGATTTCCGGGGTATTTCCGGGCGGGCCTTCGACGGCCGCGGGAACTACAACATCGGCGTCAAGGAGCAGATCATTTTCCCTGAGATTGAATACGACAAGGTGGATGCCTTGCGCGGGCTCAATATCAGCATCACCACGACGGCCAAGACCGATGAAGAGTGCAAGGCACTGCTTGCCGGTTTCCGTTTTCCGTTCAAGAACTGAGGTGACCCTTGGCTAAGATGGCATTGATCGAGCGTGAGCTCAAGCGCGACAAACTGGTTGCCAAATACGCGAAAAAGCACGCGGAGCTCAAGGGCATCGCGAACGACGCAAAACGCAGCGAGGACGAGCGCGCAGTGGCGCGCCTGGCCCTGCAAAAGCTCCCGCGCAACGCAAATCCGACCCGCCAACGCAATCGCTGTGCGATCACGGGCCGTCCGCGCGGCACCTTCCAGCACTTCGGACTGGCACGGGCGAAGATTCGCGAGATGGCCATGGCCGGTGAGATTCCGGGCATCGTCAAGGCCAGCTGGTAAGCGACAGGAGACATAGACATGAGCATGAGTGATCCCATCGCGGACCTGTTGACACGCATCCGCAATGCGCAAATGGTGGCCAAGACCACTGTGTCGGTGCCATCTTCCAAGGTGAAGGTCGCGATCGCGCAGGTGCTGAAGGACGAAGGCTACATCGACGGCTTCACGGTGAAGACCGAAGCCGGCAAGTCCGAGCTGGAAATCGCGCTGAAGTACTACGCCGGGCGACCGGTGATCGAGCGCATCGAGCGCGTCAGCCGTCCCGGCCTGCGCGTGTATCGCGGTAGCGGTGCCATTCCCCAGGTCCAGAACGGCCTGGGCGTGGCGATTGTCACCACCCCCAACGGCGTCATGACCGACCGCAAGGCGCGTGCCAGCGGTGTGGGTGGTGAAGTGCTGTGTTACGTCGCCTGATGGTGCGTGGCATCGAGGAGAACTAGAACATGTCCCGTATTGGAAAAATGCCCGTCACCGTGCCAGCCGGCGTGGACGTAACGGTCAAGGAAGACCAGATCAGTGTCAAGGGCGCCGGCGGCTTGCTGCAGCTGGCCCAGAATGCGCTGGTCAAGGTCAGCAGCGATGCCGGCAAACTGAGTTTTGCGCCCGCCAACGATTCGCGCGCGGCCAACGCCATGAGCGGCACGATGCGCCAGCTGGTCAACAACATGGTGGTCGGGGTCACCGCGGGCTTCGAGAAGAAGCTGAGCCTGGTCGGTGTGGGTTACAAGGCCCAGGCTCAGGGCGCCAAGTTGAACCTGACGGTCGGATACTCGCATCCGGTCAACAAGGAAATGCCGGCCGGCATCACGGTGCAAACCCCGACCCCAACCGAGATCGTGGTCAAGGGTGCCAACCGGCAACGTGTTGGCCAGGTGGCCGCCGAGATTCGTGCGATTCGTCCGCCGGAGCCCTACAAGGGCAAGGGCATTCGGTATTCGGACGAGAAGATCACGATCAAAGAAACCAAGAAGAAGTAAGGGGCTGCAGCATGTTGACCAAGAAAGAACAGCGTCTTCGCAGGGCCCGCCAGACCCGCATCCGCATTGCGACGCAGGGTGTGGCGCGTTTGACGGTGAACCGCACCAACCTGCACATCTACGCCAGTGTCATCTCCGGCAATGGCAGCAAGGTGCTGGCCAGCGCGTCCACCGCCGAGGCGGAAGTCCGCACCGCTCTGGGTGGTGCCGGCAAGGGCGGCAATACCGCCGCCGCGCAAGCGATCGGCAAACGCCTGGCGGAAAAGGCGAAGGCGGCCGGAGTGGAGAAGGTCGCATTCGACCGCTCGGGTTTTGCATACCACGGCCGCGTCAAGGCGCTGGCGGACGCCGCGCGTGAAGCAGGCTTGCAGTTCTAGGCAGATTGGAAACAGATATGGCTAAAGTTCAAGCGAAGATGCAGGGTAAGGCCGAGGGTCCCGAGGACGGCCTGCGCGAAAAGATGATCGCGATCAACCGCGTGACCAAGGTCGTCAAGGGCGGCCGGATACTTGGATTTGCGGCGCTGACCGTGGTCGGCGACGGCGACGGCCGCATCGGCATGGGCAAGGGCAAATCGAAGGAAGTCCCGGCCGCGGTGCAAAAGGCGATGGAAGAGGCGCGCCGCAACATGATCAAGGTGTCGCTCAAGAACGGCTCCATCCACCACAAGGTCATGGGTCACCATGGCGCTGCCAACGTGATGATGGCGCCGGCCCCCAAGGGCACCGGCATCATCGCCGGCGGACCGATGCGCGCGGTGTTCGAGGTGGTTGGCATCACGGACATCGTCGCCAAGAGCCACGGTTCGACCAATCCCTACAACATGGTGCGTGCCACGCTCGACGCGTTGTCGGTTTCCACGACCCCGTCGGAAGTCGCGGCCAAGCGCGGCAAGACAGTCGAAGAGCTGTTTTCCTGATGGAGAAGTTGAACATGACGACACCCCAAACCGTAAAAGTCCAGCTGGTCCGCAGCCCGATCGGCTGCAAGGAATCGCACCGCGCCACCGTGCGTGGTCTCGGTCTGCGCAAGATCCGCAGCACCAGCGAGTTGCAGGACACGCCCGAAGTGCGTGGAATGATCAACAAGATCAGTTACCTGGTCAAAGTATTGTGAATTTTGCTGGCACGGCAGTGCGCGGCCGCGACGCGGTGGCGGTTGCCTCCAACTGACGAGGAAAGATCATGGAACTCAATGGCATCAAGCCGGCTGGCGGCGCGAAACACGCAAAACGCCGCGTCGGTCGTGGAATCGGGTCGGGCCTGGGCAAAACTGCAGGTCGTGGCCACAAGGGGCAGAAATCCCGCGCGGGCGGCTACCACAAGGTGGGTTTCGAGGGCGGCCAGATGCCTTTGCAACGTCGCTTGCCCAAACGCGGCTTCAAGTCGCAATTGCTGAAATTCAACGCCGAAGTGACGTTGACGGCGCTTGAGCGTCAGCAGGTCCACGTCCGCGGCACCGAGGCGCTCCAGCGCCGTCAACGTCACTTCGGCGTTGAATTTCAGCAGTTGCGACTTGAAGCCGC
>JANMYG010000134.1:0-11343 GCA_031381865.1 Betaproteobacteria bacterium
CACGATGGTGATTCCGCCCGACATGTTCGGCAGCGCCGAGGCCACGTTTTCGCCGACCAAGCGCCTGGGCAGCGACGCGTCGCGCCTGTCACAGATCGTCGACGGCAAGTGGAAGCCGGTGTCGGAGTACTTCCGCTAGACGCGACTCGGCGTCCAAGGGCCCCGCCCGCGCGCGTGGCGCCCGTGCGGTGGACGCGAGCCGGCATGCGCCGGGCCGCGCCACCGCCTGATGGGCTCAATCCCCAGGCGGCTTCCAGCGGTAGAAATCGGGCGCCACGCGCTGCACCACCGGCCCGTTGAAATCCCACGACATGCACTTGCCGAAATGCGGTGGCGGCTTGACCGATCGCAGCATGGGCACGCCTTGGATTCGGGCCTGGTGGTTGCGGTAGATCGGAATGGTCTGGAACGCCGCGGTTGCCACGTTGAACAACAACTCGCGCAGGTGGGTGCAGCCGGCGACGCCGCCCATGGCCTCGTCGATGGCGTTGCGCCAGCCATTTCCCAGGCGCACACCGATGAGTTTTTCCATCGGGGGGCGGCCAGCGCGCACTCCGGGAACGGTGTCGTCGGCAGCCCGGTTTCGATCGCCTGGACGACCAGGCGGTCGTCCAGCGTGACGCGCAGCAGCATGTGGTGCACCGTCGCCTTGGGCGCCACAGCAACGTGTTCACGCGACAGGTAACCGTACAGCCGGGTGTCCTGCATCTGGGCTTCGATATCCCACAACCCATCGTCGCGCAGGTAGCCCTGGAACTGGATCGAGCGGTTGTGGATGGGTGTGCGTGCCAATGCCGTGCTCAGGGTCATGCAGATCTCCTTGTGCTTGGGCGGGCGCCGGGCCGGGCGCCAAAGCGTTGCAGCCCGATGGTATCGGGTGCGTGCCGGCCCGGCTCGCCGCAGGCGCGGCTCACGACACAAGGCTCACGACACAATATAGGCCGCCGAACCGGTGGAAAAGAGCGTGCCGTCGGCCCCGCAGAATTCCATGCGCGTGGAGGCCACGCGCGAACCCAGGCGCATCACCTGGGCGTGCAGATCGAAGTAGTCGCTGATGCCCGGGCGCAGGTAGTCGACCCGCAGGTCGATGGTGCCGAGCTTCGAGAAACGCTGCAGTCGCAGCGACGGCGCGTCGTCCATGTGGCGCGCGCCGATGGCGGCCATGACGGCCAGCGCGCCGATGTTGTCCAGGCCGGCGCTGATCACGCCGCCGTGCACCCGGTTGTAGCCATAGTGCCCGACCAGCTCGGGCCGCATGGCGATGCGTGCGCTCACGCGGTCGGGCGCCACCACGGTGACCTTCAGGCCGAGGATCTGGTTGAACACCACCAGTTGCTCGAAGATCTTCTTCAGGCCGGCGACGAATTCGGGTTCGAACTCGACCGGGGCCGTGGCCGCCGTGCGAGACCGTGTCATGCTGCGCCCACCGTCACAGCCCCAACTGGCGCGCGGCGAGCTCCTTCATGATTTCCTCGGAGCCGCCGCCGATCATCATCACCTTGACCTCGCGGTAGATGCGTTCGCTGCGCGTGCCGCGCATGAAACCCATGCCGCCCAGTATTTGCACCGCCTGGTCAGCACAGAACTGCATGGTTTGTGTCGCGTGGTTCTTCAGCATGCAGACCTGCGCCACCCAGTTGGCGGTGGTCTCGCCGCCCGCCAGTTCGTCGCCGGCGTCGGCGCGGTCGGTGACCGCGTCGACCCAGGCCTGTGTGGACGCGATCCGCATCTGCATGTCGACCAGCTTGTGGCGTATCACCTGGCGTTCCACCAGTGCCTGCCCGAAGGTCTTGCGCTGGCGCGCCCAGTCGAGCGCCTCGTCGAAACACGCCTGCGCAAAACCCAGTGCGCCCACCGACATGCCGAGCCGCTCGCCGTTGAAGTTGCCCATGATGATCTTGAAGCCCTCGCCCGGCGCCCCCAGCAGGTTGCGTGCCGGCACCCGCACGCCGTCGAAGCGCAGGTGCGCGGTGTCCGAGCACCACCATCCCATTTTGTCGAGCCGGGTGCGCGAGAGGCCCTTGGCATCACCGGGCACCAGGATCAGCGACACGCCGCGCGGACCGCGTGCCGGCGCCAGCAGATCGGCCGGCGTGCCGTCCATGGCGTCCAACGCGTCGTGCCCGAGCCCCGCATCGCCGGTACGCACCGCCACGGTGATGTAGTCGGCCCGCATGCCCGAGGTGATGAACACCTTCTCGCCGTCGATCACGTAGTCGTCGCCGTCCAGGCGCGCGCTCGTGCGCAGGGCGGCCACGTCGGAGCCACCGCCGGGTTCGGTGATCGCCAGCGCGGCGATCTTCTCCCCCCGCAGCACCGGCGGAACGACCTCGCGCTGCAATTCGGTCGAGCCGTGGCGCAGCACCGGCGGCAGGCCGATGTTGTGCGAGAACAGGCCGGCAAAGACCCCGCCGCTGGCGCCGAAACGGGCCAGCGGCAACGACAGCGCGTGCCGCATCCGGTGCGAAGCCGGCGTGCCGCCCAGGTCTTCCGGGTAACCCAGTCCGAGCAGGCCCAGTTGCGCGGCACGCGTATACAACTCGCGCGGAAATTCGCCGGCCTGGTCCCACTCCTGGACGTAGGGGGCGATTTCCTTGGTGGCGAACCGCGTCACCAGGTACGACAGGGCGTCGCACTCGCTGCGGTCGTCCGACGGGCTGGCTGCTGCTTCAAGACTAGGATTTGCGTTCACGCTGTTTGCTCGCTCTGGAAGGTTTTCCCCTGCTGGTCGCCGTGGTTGCATCGCTGCACCGAACCGATCGCGCCCTGCGGGCGCATCAGCCCTTGGGTGGCTTCTTGGCGATGCCCATGGTCTTTGCCAGAATTCCCAACATTACCTCATCCGCGCCGCCACCGATAGACCCCAGGCGGCCGTCGCGGTATTTGCGCGACACGCGGTTTTCCCAGGTAAAGCCCATGCCGCCCCAGAATTGCAGGCAGCCGTCCGGAACGCTGCGGTTGAGCCGGCCCGACTTGAGTTTGCACATGGATGCGAGCTCGGTCACGTCCTGCCCCTGGATGTAGAGCTCGCAGGCGCGGTAGGTCAGCGCGCGCAGGCTCTCGACCTCGGTCTTCATCTCGGCCAGCTTGAACTGAACCCACTGCTGGTCGGCCAGCGTCGCGCCGAACAGCTTTCTTTCCTGCGCCCATCCGATCGTCAGTTCGATGCAACTGGTCAAGCCCTGGATGGCGCTGGCCGCGGCCCACAGGCGCTCCTCCTGGAACTGCATCATCTGGTACATGAAGCCCTGGCCTTCGACCCCGATGCGGTAACGCTGCGGCACGCGCACCTCGTCGAAGTAGATCAGGCCGGTATCACTCGAATTCATGCCGATCTTGCGGATCTTCTTCGCCTTCTCGATACCCTTGCTGTCCATCGGCACCATCACCAGCGTCTTGTTCTTGTGTTGCGGCCCGTCGCCGGTGTTGACCAGCATGCACATCCAGTCCGCCTGCAGGCTGTCGCTGACCCACATCTTCTGGCCGCTGATGAGGTAGTCGTCCCCGTCCTTGCGCGCGTAGCTCTTGATCGACGCCACGTCGCTGCCGGCGCCCGGCTCGCTGACGCCGATGCACCCGACCATGTCGCCGGCGATCGCCGGCGCGAGGAACTGGCGCTTGAGCTCGTCGCTGCCGAAACGCGCCAGCGCCGGCGTGCACATGTCGGTCTGAACACCGATGGCCATCGGGATGCCGCCGCAATGGATGAATCCCAACGCCTCGGCCATGGCCATCGCGTAGGAATAGTCGAGACCGGCGCCCCCGTAGGCCTCGGGTTTGGTCAGGCCCAGCAGGCCGAGGTTGCCCAGCTTCTTGAACACCTCGTGCGCCGGGAAGATTTCCGCCTCTTCCCATTCGTCCACATGCGGGTTGATCTCGGCTTCGATGAAGCGTTTGAGCGTGTTCTGGATTTCCAGGTGTTCGTGCGTGTATTGCATGGTCGGAGTGGGTTCAGGAAAACGGAAAAGGAAACGGTTTCAGCGAAGGCGGGCCGGCGCCCGGCTCAGGTCTCGACCTGGAACACCTTGGGCGTGGTGGCGCGGTGAAAGCCGTCGAACGGCCGGACCGCATCGCGCACGCCGGTCGACGCATCGGCGGGCTCCAGCAGCGAGCCCAGACGCACCTGCGGCCGGGCGCCATCGATGCGCAACACGCTGCCGCTGATGAACGACGCCGCCGGTCCCAGCAGGAACACGATGCCGGCCGAGGTCTCGGCCTCGTTGCCGAAGCGGCCCAGCGGCACCGTGGCCGCCATCGCGCGCAGGCGCGGCCCGTGCTCGAGCGGATAGTGGTCCATGCCGCTGGAGGCGATGTAGCCGGGGGCCACGGCATTGACGCGCACCCCGCTGTGCGCCCATTCGAGCGCCGCGGTTTCGGTGAAGCTGACCATGCCCGCGCGCGCCGCGCCACTGTGCCCCATGCCGGGCATCGAGCCCCAGAAATCGGCAACGATGTTGACGATGCTGCCGCCGGTCTGCCGCATCGCCTGCACATAACACTCGCGCGCCATCAGGAAACCGCCGGTGAGGTTGGTGTCGATCACGGCCTGCCAGCCTTTTGCCGAGGTAGCCTCCAGCGGCATGATGTACTGGCCACCCGCGTTGTTGACCAGGCCGTCGATGCGCCCATGCGCGGCGACGATGGCCGCCACTGTCTGTTTGACCGTGTCTTCCTGGCGGATGTCGCACACCTGCCAACTCGCTGCGCCGCCGTCCTGGGTGATTTCGTCCTGCACCGCCTGCAGCTTCTCGGCCTTGCGGCCGACCAGCACCACCTGCGCTCCCAACGCGGCCAGTTCATGCGCGGTACAGCGACCGATGCCGGAGCCGCCGCCAGTGACTACCACCACCTTGCCGGCCATCAGGCCGCTGGCGAATACAGAACCATATGTCATGCTGAACCCCGAAAAACAACAACACCATCGTAACGCCGCCCTGAGCCTCCGGCGGCGCCTTGCGCGGCAAGTGTGACACCAACGGGCGGCGGACCGACCGACGCCAGATCTCAGCGCGGCCCGGACAACACCAGGCTTGAATACTTGCGCCGGTATGCGGCCGGTGTCAGGCCCGCCTTGCGCTTGAAAAGACGGCGAAAAGAAGCAGGGTCGCCGTAACCGACCGCCCCGGCGATGTCCTCGATCGCCAGCCCCCCGGTTTCCAGCATCTGCTTTGCCTCCTCGACCCGCAAACCATGCACATAGTCGATCGCCGGATACCCGGTCGCGACCTGGAATCTGCGCGCAAACGTACGCGGGTTGAGGCCCGAGCGCTCGACCATCCGCTGCACCGGATTTGCGCCGGCGTAGTTCCCCGCGATCCAGTTCTGGCAATCCGCGATGACACCGTCGGACGCATCGATGCTGCGGGTCATCGCGGCAAAGGGCAATTGCCCATCGTCATGGACCGAGATCAGAAACACCTTGGCGGTGTGCACCGCCTGTTGCTGCCCGCACAAGCGCGCGATCAGATAGATCACCAGGTCCTGCCACGCGGTCACCGCGCCGGCAGTGACAATCCCGTGCCGTTCTTCCGACAGGCAGAGCACCGAATCCATGCGCATCCTGACCGCCGGATAACAGCGGCGGAACAATGCGGCATAGGCCCAATGGGAAGCGGCCTCGCGAGCGTCAAGCAGCCCGGCCTCGGCGAGCAACAGCGAGCCGCTACAAATCGAGCAGACCAGCGCGCCGGCAGCATGCATCTTTCTGAGCCACGCTGTTTCGCGCGGATAACTGCCGCGTGGGGGTTGATGAATCGGGGTGTACATGTCGCAGACGATCACGGCATCCGCCCAGTCGATCGCGTCGATGCAGGCGTGCGGTTCTACCAACACGTTGCCGATGCAACGGAACGGCCCGGCATCACGTGACACGATGCGGACGTCCAGCGATGCCGGTCCGGGCTCGCCAACCGTCATGTCGGGGTACACCACGCCGACCGAGTAAAGCACGTCGTAGAGCCCATACAGCACTGATGGCGATGTCTCTGGCGCCGCCAGCAATGCAATCAGGGGTTTTGCGCGTTCAGCCATATCCACCGCCATTCTTGTCGACCGTGTCAGATACGCCTCTTTTCCGGCATTTTCGCCACTTGCGCGGGCCGGCGCTGCAACCCAGACTGGCCGCATCGAAACACACTTGATGAAGGCGGTTGACCATGGCACTCCCATCTACTGTCAAATCAGAATCCCTGGCCGGGCTCGACGCCGCCATCGGCTCTCTTCGTTCCGGTCTGCGCGGCGAGGCGCTCACGCCCAACGACGAAGGATACGACGCGGCCCGCGCGGTGTGGAATGCCATGATCGACCGCCGTCCTCTACTGATCGTGCGCTGCAGGGGTGTCGGGGACGTCATGGACGCGGTCGGTTTTGCCCGCGACCACCGGCTTCCCATATCGATCCGTGGCGGCGCCCACAACGTCGCTGGCCACGCGGTGTGCGATGGCGGAGTGATGATCGATCTCTCGCTGATGCGTTCGGTCTGGGTCGACCCGGGCAAGCGCCGCGCGCGGGTCGAAGGCGGCTGCACCGGCGGTGACATGGACCGGGAGACCCAGGCCTTCGGCCTTGCCACCCCTGGCGGCTTGATCTCGGAAACCGGCGTTGCCGGGTTGACCCTGGCGGGCGGGGTTGGCTGGCTGCGCAGCCGCCACGGCCTGGCCATCGACAACATGGTTTCGGCAGACGTAGTCACCGCCGACGGCCGGCTGGTGACAGCCAGCGATCATGAAAATCCGGATCTCTTCTGGGCGCTGCGCGGCGGCGGCGGCAATTTCGGGGTCGTCGTCAGCTTCGAGTTCGCTTTGCATCCGGTGGGCCCGACAGTCATGTTCGCGGCACCGATCTATCCCTTGTCCGCGGGCTCCGGACCGATCCGCTTCTGGCGCGACTTCCTGGCCGACAAACATGCCGACGTCGGTTCGCTGGTCGAGTTCTCGACCGTGCCGGAAAGCGCCGACTTCCCGCAAAGGTATTGGGGCCAGCGCGTGGCCACGCTCGCCGCCGTCTACGCGGGTGACGCCATGCAAGGCGAGCGGCTGCTCCAGCCGTTGCGCGAGCAGGGCGACATGGTCGCCGATTTCTCCGGCCGGATGCCTTATTGCGCGGTGCAAAAAATGTTCGACGCCATCATCCCCTTCGGTCGGCACCGCTGTTACTGGAAGTCCCATTTGCTGGCGGACTTGCCGGACGCGATGATCGAACTGGCTCTGGACAACGCCGCCCAGGCGCCATCGGACAAGAGCTTGAGTTCGCTCTGGAACTTTGGCGGGGCGACGGCGGCGGTGCCGGCGCAGGCGACCGCATTCGGCGACCGCTCGATGGGCTGGATGTATTCGATCGACTCGATCTGGAACGACGCGGACGAAGATGAGGCGAACATCGCCTGGACCCGCAAGGTCTGGGAGACGTCCCGAAGCTATTCGCAGCAAGGCCGCCTTTACCTGAACTTCGCGGGCCTCGGCGAGGACGGCGTGGCGCTGGTCAAGGACGCATACGGCAAGAACTACGCACGGCTGGCAGCGATCAAGGCGAAATACGATCCCGCGAACCTGTTCCGGTTCAACCAGAACATCCAGCCGCAGAGCTGACGCCAGCCTGCGTGTTCGCGCAAGCGGGCCGCAAGCGCCACAAGGCAATCGGCTTGCGCCCGCCGCCGCCGTGACACCAGCAGCCGAATCCCGCGCCAGGCCTGCGCGGCCGGTCGGCACACCCATGCTGCAACTGCTGCCCAGGCCGCGCGCTCAATCCACAAAGAAATCAGGAATGAAGTTCTTGTTTCCGGGCGTGACCGAATACTTGTCCAGGTCGGTCACGCCGTGGGCCGCCAGCAGCGTGTCGTCGATATGGAAGTTGCCGGTCGCGCTGCTCGGGCCGGTCAGGATCAGCCAGGCGGCGTCGGCCAGGATCTCGGGCGTGCGGCACAACTTGAGGTCCACGCCGGGAATCATCTGCATCGCGGCGGTGGCGATGCCGGTGCGCGGCCACAGGCTGTTGACACCGATGCCGAACTTCCTGAACTCGCCCGCGTGGCCCAGCGTGCACATGCTCATGCCGTATTTCGCCATGCTGTAGGCCGTGTGGTGCTCGAACCAGTGCGTCTTCATCGACAGCGGTGGCGACATCGTCAGCACGTGCGGGTTGCGCCCGGCAGCGGCCGAGGCCTTCAGCGCCGGCAGGCAGGCCATGGTGCAGAGGTAGGTGCCGCGCGCGTTGACGCCGTGCATCAGGTCGAAACGCTTCATGGGTGTGGCTTCGGTGTTGGTCAGGCTGATGGCGCTGGCGTTGTTGACCAGGATATCGATGCCGCCGAAGCTATCGACCGCGCGTGCCACGGCCGCCTGCACCGCCGCCTCTTCGCGGATGTCCACCGACAGCGCCAGCGCCTTGCCGCCGGCCGCTTCGATCTCGGCCGCCGCGCTGTAGATGGTGCCGGGCAGCTTGGGGTTGGCCTCGGTCGTCTTGGCGGCGATCACGATATTGGCGCCGTCCGCGGCGGCGCGCCGGGCAATGGCCAGGCCGATGCCGCGCGATGCGCCGGTAATGAAAAGGGTCTTGCCGTTGAGGGTCGCCATGCTGGATGCCTTGCTAAAAAGTGAGGACCGGTTGCGCTCGCGCCAAATGCGCAATCACACCCGGGAAAAATCGGGTTTGCGTTTTTCCATGAAGGCTGTGAATGCTTCCCGCGCCGCGGGTTCGGTCATCAGCCGCGCAAAACTGGCGCCTTCTTCCGCCATCTGCTGGGCAATCTGGCCGGCCTGTGCCTTTTTCATCAGGCGCTTCGTCTCCACCAGGGCGTTGATCGGTTTGGCGGCCAGCTTGCGCGCCTGCGCCTGCGCGACGGCATTGGCTTCGGTCGGTGGCACGATGCGGTTGACCAGCCCGACTTCCAGCGCCGCCTCGGCCATGAACGGTTCGCCAAGCAGCAAGGCCTCGGCGGCGCGGTGGTAACCCATCATCTGCGGCACCAGCAGGCTCGACGAGGCTTCGGGACACAGACCCAGGTTTACGAACGGCATCGAAAACGCCGCGTTGTCGCCGGCGTAGACCAGGTCGCAATGGAACAGCATGGTGGTGCCGATGCCCACGGCCGGGCCGCAAACCGCCGCCACCAGCGGCTTGGGAAAGCTGCTGATGGCGCTCAGGAATCGGTAGACCGGCGACTCGCCGGTGCTCGGCGCGCGGTTCAGGAAGTCGCCGATATCGTTGCCGGCGCTGAAAATCGTGGCATGGCCCTGGACCACCACGGCGCGCACGGCGGCGTCCTGCGCCGCGCTGGCCAGCGCGTCGGCCATCGCGGCGTACATGGCCACCGTGATGGAGTTCTTCTTTTCCACCCGGTTCAGGGTGATCGTCATCACACCGGCTTCGGTGTGGGTCAGGATATCGCTCATGTTGCCTTTTGCCCTGGTTGATGTTGATGTTGCCGATGGATCACGCGGCTGCGGCCAGCAGCGCTTCGCGCACGAAGTCCAGCCGGTCCTGGCCCCAGAACATCTGGTCACCCACGAAGAACGTGGGGGCGCCGAAGATGCCGCGGTCCACGGCGGCCTGGGTCAGGGTTTTCAGCCGGTCCTTGACCTGCGGGTCTGCGGCAAGCGCCAGCATCTCCGCCTCGTCCAGACCGGCCGCGGCGAGCACCGTGGCCACCACGGCCGGGTCGTTCATGTTCTTCTCGTTGACCCAGATGGCGCGAAACACCGCGTCGCGGTAGTCGCCAAGACGGTTGTCGGCGCGCATGCCAAGGCCGACATCGCAGCGCATCAGGGTGATGGTGTTGATCGGAAAGTGCGGGTTCATGTTGAGCGGCACGCCGTACCGTTTGGCGTAGCGGGCCAGGACCTGGAACAGGTAGGTTCCCTTGAGCGGCACGCTGATGGGCGGCCGGTTGCCGGTGGACTGGAACACGCCGCCGAGCAGCATCGGCTGCATCACCACGGCAGCGCCAGTGTCCGCCGCGAGCTTGGGCAACTGGGTGTAGGCCAGGTAGGCCGCGGGGCTGCCGAAGTCGAAATAGAAATCAACCGATGGGGTGCTCATGGGTGCCTTTCAGAACTTTTCCATCCACGGCCGAAGATCGAGCTCGTGGGTCCATGCGTCGCGCGGCTGCTGGTGCAGCATCCAGTACTGGTCGGCAATATGGTCCGGGTTGAGCAGGCCGTCCTGCTCCTTGAGCGCGTAACGCTGCGGGAAATTGTCGCGGATAAACGCGGTGTCGATCGCACCGTCGACCACCACATGCGCCACGTGCACGCCGCGCGGCCCGAGTTCGCGCGCCATGCTCTGCGCCAGCGCGCGCAGCGCGTGTTTGGCGCCCGCGAATGCGGCGAAATTGGGCGAGCCACGCAGCGAAGCCGTGGCACCGGTGAACAGGATCGTGTTGCGGCGCGCCTCACCGGTGCGTTGCACCATGCGCCGGGCGACTTCGCGCGCATTCAGGAAACCGGCCAGGCAGGCCATCTCCCAGATCTTGAAATAACGGCGCGAAGTCTCGTCCAGGATGCTGCTGGGCGCGTTAGCGCCGATGTTGAACACCAGCACCTCGATCGCGCCGATGGTGGTCTCGATCTGCTCGATCAACGCGATGACCTCGTCTTCCTGGCGCGCGTCAGAGCCGAAGCCATGGGCCTGCCCGCCCGCCGCCCGGATATCGGCCAGCAGCGGTTCGAGTTTGTCGGCGCTGCGCCGCGTCACGCAGGCGACCAGGCCTTCGCGTGCGAAGCGCCGCGCAATCGCGCCGCCGGTCGCGTCACCGGCCCCGACCACCAGGGCCACCCCGGGCTGACGCGGATCGGCGGGAATTTGGTTCATTGAGCCGTTACCCCTTGTAAAACATGATTTGCGAACTCGTTGCCACGGGCTTGCCGGCCTGGCGCCAAGCTAGACGCGTTCGAAGATGCCGGCGGCGCCTTGCCCCATGCCCACGCACATCGTCACCATGCCGAAACGCAACTGCCTGCGCTGCAGCGCGTGGATGACGGTTGCGGCGCGGATCGCCCCGGTGGCGCCGAGCGGATGCCCCAAGGCGATGGCGCCACCCATCGGGTTGACGCGGGCCGGGTCGAGCCCCAGCGTGTTGATCACGGCGAGCGACTGGGCGGCAAACGCCTCGTTGAGTTCGAACCAGTCGATGTCGTCCTGCTTCAGGCCGGCATACCGCAGCGCCGCCGGAATGGCCTCGATCGGGCCGATGCCCATGATGTGCGGCGGCACACCCTTGCTGGCGAAGCTCACGAAACGCGCCAGCGGCTTGAGGCCGAACTGCGCGACCGCCCGCTCGCTGGCCAGCACCAGGGCGCCGGCGCCGTCCGAGGTCTGCGAGCTGTTGCCGGCAGTCACCGAGCCGCG
>JANMYG010000150.1:0-10035 GCA_031381865.1 Betaproteobacteria bacterium
AAGCCGTGCGCGGACGCGCAGGCGGCCGCAAGCAGCTCCGCGCGGGCCTCCTCGACATCGCCTTCGGCGATGAAAAGCGCCTGCCGGCACCGGTCCAGGCAGTGGCCGGTGCTCATCACCAGCCGGCGCGCGTCGTCGCGAAAGCGTTGCGAACGGAAATCGAACAACGGCACGGCACTGTATGGCAGAGAAAATGTCAACACGGGCCCCATCAATCACCGCGCGCACTGGCCCCTGATCGCAGGCGCATCGCTTGCGCGCCGCGTTTGCCAATGTCGGTATGGATGCTTTATCGGCGCAATTCGCTCCAGCATGAGGCCCCTCGCGCGCGCCGCCGCGCCAGGCCTGGGCTACACTGATTTCGACCATGCCACCCGACCACGACCTGCGCCGCCTCGAAGAGCTGGGACTCAATTCTTCCGCGCCGCCGGGCCAGTTGTTGTACGACGGCTGGCTGTTGCGCCTGCTTCCCGGGCAGGCCAAACGGGCGCGTTCGGTCAATGCGGTCTACCCGTCGACGCGCCCGCTGGCCGAAAAGCTGGCGTATTGCGAGCTGGTCTACCGCAGCCGCGACCTGCCGCTGATTTTTCGCATCACGCCGTTTTCCGAACCGGCTGCGCTGGACCAGGAACTGGCGCGCCTGGGTTACACGCGCTTCGACACCACGGCGGTCGAGGCCACCGGCATCGACCCGGCGCGGCTGCTGGATTGCCCGGCCACCGGGATGGCGCTGCCGGACTGGGTCGAGGTGGTCGGTGGCCTGCGCAATTCACCCCGGCCGTTTCGCACCGCCCACCTGCAGCGCCTGCAGGGTTCGCCGCTGCAGCACCGGGCGATGGTGATCCGAGACCAGGGCGCGCCGGTGGCCAGCGGGCTGGTGGTGGTGGAAGACGGCTGGGCCGGCCTGTTCGATATCGTGACCGATGCATCCACGCGGCGACGCGGTCATGGGCAGCGCATGGTGCAAAGCCTGCTGCACGCGGCATGGCAGCTGGGGGCCAGGAACGCCTACCTGCAGGTCAACACCGAGAATACGGCCGCACGTGCGCTGTACGCGCAATACGGGTTCCGCCAGCGTTACGAATACTGGTACCGCGGCCGCCCGGCTGCTGAAAGCACCGCATGAAAAGACTGCCCGCCGCACTGTTGTCCCTGGCCTTGGTCGCCTGTGTGCGCGCCGACCAGATCGGCGAAGTATCGACCGCCTTCATCCTGATCGGCGCCAACCACAAGGTGGTCGTCGAAGCCTATGACGACCCGAAGGTCAATGGCGTGGCGTGTTACGTCTCGCGCGCCAAGACTGGCGGCGTCATGGGCGCCATCGGCCTGGCCGAGGACAAGTCGGAGGCGTCGATCGCCTGCCGCCAGGTCGGCCCGATCTCTTTCACGGGCAAGACCCTGGAAGCGCAGGAGGAGATGTTCAATGAACGGATCTCGGCCGTCTTCAAGAAGCTGCGCGTGGTGCGCATGGTCGACCGCAAGCGCAACGTGCTGGTGTACCTGACCTACTCCGACAAGCTGATCGACGGCTCACCGCAAAACAGCGTCACCGCGGTGCCGCTGGGCGCGGTGGTGTTGCCGCCAAAGTAGGCCGGCACGGCGCGCGGCTCAGGGCTCGGTGCCGTCGGCCACGCGCCGGTAACGCACCTCGCGTTGTCGCACATGGTCGACGCCGACGAATTCCGAGCGCGACGGAAAACTCAGTTCGAAGGTGGCGAAGGGCATGAACGGATGCGAGGTCGGCCGGCCGTTGATGCGGGTGTAGCGCCGCTTCAGATTGGTTCCGTCGAACGACCATTTGCCCTCCCCGCTGGCGTCCTGCCGGGCAGCCGCGCCGGGCGCGACGAGGCTGGAGTTTTCCCGAAAATGCCCGCCGGGTTCGAGCACCAGGATGCGCCGCACCTGCGTGCCCTGCTCTTCGTATTCGCGCAGCCAGGTTCCCGCGAGGCGCTGCTGCACCAGTTCGGCCGCAGACTCGGCCGGCGGGTCGTCGCATGCGGCCAGCAGCGCGCACAGCACCATCGACAAGCACCACGAGCGCCGGTTCATGGCGCCCATACTACGCTGGGCAGGCGCGCAAAATGGCGCGTGACGACCCCCCCCTTTCAAGGACCACCCCCATGGCGAACGCCTCTGCATCCAACTGGTTCATCTGGGCGCTGCTGTCCGCGGTGTTTGCAGCGCTGACCGCGATCTTTGCCAAGATCGGCATCCAGGGCGTTGATTCCGACCTGGCGACCCTGATCCGCACCGTGGTCATCTTCTTCGTGCTGACGGCATTCGTCTACGCCACCAGCAAATGGTCCAACCCGCTGCTGCTCGCACCCCGCACCTGGACTTTCCTGGTGTTGTCCGGCCTGGCGACCGGCGCCTCGTGGGTATGTTACTTCCGGGCCTTGAAAGTGGGCGACGCGTCCAAGGTGGCGCCGGTCGACAAACTGAGCCTGCTGCTGGTCGTGGTGTTCGCGGTGGCGTTCCTGGACGAACGCCCTTCGCTGCGCGAATGGACGGGTATCCTGATGGTCGGTGCCGGTGTGGTGGTGCTGGCGATCAAGCGCTGAAGGCCCGCCCGCCGCGGTGGCGGCGCGCGGGCGCACCGTGGTTCGACCGCGAGCCGGCGTTGTGGGGCAAAAACTGCCATACTGCCAGCCCTTTGGGTTGTGACAGCAGCTCGCCCCTGCCGGGCGCCGCCACAACCCCGTCTCGAGCCTCCAAAATACGACTTATGCTGAAATTCACATGTTGCGACGCGATCGGGCAGTTTTCCGGTCGCGTGCAGGCGCAGGTGCTGCGCGGCATCCAGCGCGGTTACGAGAAGGAGTGCCTGCGCGTGGACGCCGACGGCCATCTGGCGCAGACGCCGCATCCGCCATCACTGGGTTCCAAACTCACGCACCCCTGGATCACCACCGACTACTCCGAGGCCCTGCTCGAGTTCATCACCCCGCCCACCAAAGACCCGGCCGCACCGCTGCAGGTGCTGCGCGACATCCACCGCTACACCGTGCCGCGCCTGGGCGACGAGACCCTGTGGGCCAGCTCCATGCCCTGCCTGCTTGGCGACGACAGCAACATCCCGCTGGCCGACTACGGCAGCTCGAACAAGGCCAGGTTCAAGTACGTCTACCGCGAAGGCCTGGGCCTGCGTTATGGCCGCCAGATGCAGACCATCGCCGGGGTGCACTACAACTGGTCGCTGCCCGACGAGTTCTGGAGCGCCCTGCACGGCTGCTGCGAAAGCCCCGACACGATGCGGGATTTCACCAGCACGCGCTACTTCGGGCTGATCCGCAACTTCCTGCGTTACGGCTGGCTGGTGCCCTACCTGTTCGGCGCCTCGCCCGCCATTTGCCAGTCGTTCCTGCGCGGGCGCAAGGCCGACCTGCAGGAACTGCTGCCCGGCACGTTGTACGGCCCGTACGCCACCAGCCTGCGCATGAGCGACCTGGGCTACCAGAACAGCGCCCAGAGCAACCTCAACGTGAACTTCAACTCGCTGGCCGAATACACGCAGGCGCTGGAATTGGCGATCCGCACGCCCGACCCTTATTACCAGCAGATCGGCGTGCGCGACGGCACCCACTGGAAACAGCTCAGCGCCAACCTGCTGCAGATAGAAAACGAGTTCTACGCATCGATGCGCCCCAAGCGCGTGGGCCGCGACCGCCCGGCCAAGGCGCTGCGCCTGCAGGGCGTGGAATACATCGAAATGCGCCTGTTCGACCTCAACCCGATGGTCGACATCGGCATCACGCCCGAGCAGGGCAGCTTTGCCGACGTGTTGCTGTTGATGTGCCTGTTTCGCGACAGCCCGCCGATCAGCTCGCGTGAACAGGGCGAAAACGACGAGAACAAGCGCCGCGTCGTCACGCGCGGCCGCCAGCCCGATCTGCACCTGCTGGTGCACAACCGCGAGCAACCGCTGCGCGCCCTGGCGCACGAGTTGTTCGACGAGATGGCGCCTTTCGCGGAGATGCTGGACGCGGCCTACGGCGGTGAGCGTTATGCCCAGGCGATGGCGCTGCTGCGCCAGCGCATCGACCACCCCGACCTGTGCCCCTCGGCCGAGGTGCTGGAGGAAGCACGCGAACATGGCGGCTTTTTCAAATACGGCATGGCGATCTCGCAGCAACACAAGCAGTCGCTGCTGGCGCAGCCGCTGGAGGGTGAAACGCTGGAGCGTTTCGTGACCAGCTCGGCCGAATCGCTGGCGCTGCAAAAGCGCATCGAGCAGGAGGACGAGGGAAGCTTCGAGGAGTACGTGGCGCGGTATTACGCGTGAGGCGATCGCGCTGACTACAGCATCGCGAGTTCCACCTTGCGGCCGGCCCGCGCCGCCAACGTGATCAGCATGTCGAGACTGAACTTCTCCCACTTGCCGCGAACAAGGTCGCTTACGCGCGACTGCGCAATGCCAAACCGTTCTGCAGCTTGCGCCTGCGTCCAGCCTTCACTTTCGACCAACAGGCGCAAGCGCGCCATCAGGTCGGCGCGCAGCGCCAGCACTGCCGCCTCGCCAGGGGCAAACCCCAAGTCCACGAACACATTGCCACTGGATGCGGTGACCACTGCGTCAGGGTCGACCCGCTTGGCTTCGATCAGTGCGGTGGATTTCTTGGGCATGTTCAGACTCCAATCAACTTGAAACGTTTTGCGGCAAGCTCGATGTCCGGCCTGGCTGTCTTCGGCGTCGTCTTTTGAAAGCAGTGCAGCACATACACCGCTTCGGCATGTTTGGCCACGTAGATCACCCGCCACTGGCCGTTCGACTTCACCCGAATTTCATAGACACCGACGCCCACTGATGGCATGGGCTTGAAGTCGCCCGGCATCACCCCGATCTGAACTTGCCAAAGCTCGAACCCGGCGACCCGCTTGGCGTCCTCCGGAAAGCTCGCCAGATCGGCCAAGCTGGTTCCCATGAATTTGAGCGGCTTCATTCGGAATGAGTATATAAGTAATTATATAAATCAACTGGTCGCGTTTCGCCGGGGCACAGACAGCGCCTGCTGGCGCAACTGGTGCAAGCCGAAGCGCTGCAACGTTTCATGACCAGCTCGGCGGAATCGCCGGCGCTGTAACAGCGCATCCAGGCCGTGTACGACCGAAGAATTGAGGAGTGTGTGGCGTGGTGTTGCGCGTGAGGCGATGACAGGCTGTTGGTATTTCGGCGCTGCGTGGCGACGGTCCGGTAGCGAGTTGCCAGGCCGGAGTCGCTCGGGCATCCATGGATTGCGGCGGTCGCAAACCCCATCGCGATCCGCGGCGGCCTTCGGGCAACGCAACAGGCAGCCTGGAGCCTATGCCAGCAAGCGCATGCCAGCCGAACGCACAGCGGCTTTGTCAAAGCTGACCGTATGCGTGCAACCCTCCGCGGTCGCCAATTGCGCGATGAGCGCATCGACCAGCCCGGCTTTCGCGCCTTTGGCGGATTGCACCTGGCGCACAGCCGCCACGACAACCTCGCGACGCTCCACATGGAACTTGGCAGCACTCAACAAGTCTTGCACGGTTTCAACCAACTCGTCTTGATCGGCTGCATACAGGCGCTTCAAGACCCAGCACATCTCCACCAGCACGACCAGACTGATAAAGCCCGGTCGAGCGGCGTTCAGTTCAGCCTCGATGAAGCGCGTGGCCATTGCGGATTGCCTGGGATCGTCCTGCGCCAGATAACGGACCAGCACGTTGGTGTCGATGCCGATCATCCCGCTCATTGCCGCTTGCGGACTGCGCTTCGGCCGGCCGCCTCTTCGGCAATGGCATCGTCCATGGCGGCGACGCTGACCGGCTTGGGCACCCGACCCGCAAACCGGCCTTTGAGACGCGATGTGTCGCCGCCCAATACAACAACCCTGAAGCCATCTTCGCTACGGACAAAATCGACCTTGGTCCCGGGATGCAGGCCCAACGCCACGCGGACCGATCGCGGGATCGTGATCTGGCCCTTGCTGGTGAGGGTTGCTGCTGGCATGACGTTTCCTTACTTGTGGTAAGGAATAGTAGCGGATCGGGCCATCGCAGTCAATTCGCGTCCTTCGCGTCCTTCGGCATTCAGGTCATGCCGGCGTTCAGGTCATGCCGGCGTGCAAATCTTCGATGGCCCCAAGATTTGCCACGGCCTTTCAGTCACGAGCCATCGGCGAATTGCGCCGGACATCCGGCGGTTTTCTGCGGCAGCATGGCATCGGCTAGCGCCACGACCATTCAGACCCTGGCCATGTGCACCGGGCATGGAACAGGACCGGCACCACCCGATGGGCATGCTGGCCACTGCTGCCGCGGCAGCGGCCGGCAGCAGGCCGTGTCGCGGAGACAACCAGTCAGAATGCGCCCGCTGGCCTTGCATCCATGCGCCCGTAGTGCCGCATGACGCGCACCAGTTCCCCATGGTCGAGTGCCTTGCAGATGCCACCGTCCGGGCCGGTTTCGGGAGCATCTTCCGCGGCCAGCAGCGCGTTGATGACCGCCTCTTCGGTGCTTTCCACGGCACCCAGGTACAGCGCGTCGCAGGCGCTGTCGTTGAGGTGCTCCATGCTCAGATGCGAGGGGGAAAGCTGCGGCAACGGTTTGGCGTTGGCGGTGCTGAACGCCAGGAATATGTCGCCCGATCCGTTGCCGCCGAAGGTGCCATTGCGGCCAAAACCGATGGCGGCACGGCGGGCCAGACGCTGCAGCTGGTGCGGCAGCATCGGCGCGTCGGTGGCCAGGATGATGATGATCGAGCCAAGTTCCTGCGCTGCGTCGCTGCCCAGCGGCAGGTGCTGGCCCACCGGCACGCCCAGCACGGTGAAGACATCGCGCCGCCCGTGGTTGGCCTGCACCAGCGCCGCCACGGTATAGGGCCTGCCATCGATCGCGATCGCGCGCGACGAGGTGCCGGTGCCGCCCTTGAACTGGTAACAGCGCATGCCGTTGCCGCCACCCACATTGCCTTCGGCCACCGGGCCCGCGGCGGCGCTGTTCAACGCGGCCAGTGCGTCGGCCTCGGTGACATGCTGGCCGTCGATGTCGTTGTGCCGGCCGTCATAGGTTTCGGCGACCACGGGCATCGCCCACAGATGCCGGCCCGGCCACACCGACGCGTATTGCCTGACCGTCCAGCGCACCGCGGCGTGGTGCACCATGCCCACGCTGTGGGTGTTGGTGATGCACACCGGGCCGAAGAAATAACCGGCGTCCTCGATCCAGTGGGTTCCCGTCATCTCGCCGTTGCCGTTGAAACGGTGGATGCCGGCCCACACCGGCTGGGGCTGCGGGTGGTAACCCCTCGGCAGGATCGCCGTCACCCCGGTCTTGATGATCTTGCCGTCGTGCGCGTGGCCGTCGAGCGTGGCGTAACCGACCAGCACGCCCGGCACATCGGTGATGGCGTTGAACGGCCCGGTCTGCCCGGGGAACGGAAGGCCGAGTTCACGGCCGCGGGGTTTGCGCATCGGCGGCTCCCGCATGTTCGCGTCACCGCAGTTGCGCCACCAGCGCCAGTATCGGCAGCAACACACTGGCGCCGAGCTTTTTCGAACGCTCGCCGCTCCAGCCCACGGCCGCATCGGGCAGGTCGGCGTTGTCCTTGAATGGCATCTCGATCGTGAACGCCAGGCAATCGAACTGCTGCGCCACCCAGTTGGTGGCCAATGCGGGATTGGCCTTGGTGGCATGTGTCGGGCCGTACCCCACACGGTCCTGGAAGTCCGGGCTGGCGGCCCGCCATGCCGCCTTGAACGCGTCCTGCAGCGCCAGCAGGCGGGGCGTGAACGACGCGATGCCGTCCGAACCGATCACGAAGTTGTAGGGCAGGACTTCGTCGCCGTGCGCGTCCAGGCACAGGTCGACACCGGTCTCCAGCATCCTTGCGCGCACCAGAAACACCTCGGGCGACTTCTCCATGCTCGGCGCCGACCATTCACGGTTCAGGTTGGCGCCGGCCGCGTTGGTGCGCAGGTTGCCGCGCACGGCGCCGTCCGGGTTCATGTTCGGCACAACGTAGAAAACACATTGCGTCAGCAACACGCGCGCCACCGGGTCGGCTGTGTCGAGCAGCCGCTCCAGGAACCCTTCGGCGAACCACTCGGCCATGGCCTCCCCCGGGTGCTGGCGCGCGATCAGCCAGACCTTGCGCTTGTCCGCTTCGGGGGTGGCGCTGGCGCCATCCGTGATGCGCAGCAGGTCGATGCCGCGCCCGTCGAGGCTGGCCCCCAGATGCAGCGCCTGCACATGGCTGCTGGTGCAGGCCGAACCGATCAGGTCGAGATGGCGCTCGTACGAATAGGGCTCGAAATAGGCGAAGTAGACGCTGTCCGAACGCGGCGTCAGGCGCGCCGTCATGACGACTGCGTCGTAGTCGGTGTCGATGCGAAACCAGTGGTTGCGGTCGTAACTCGCCACCACCCGGTAGCCCTCCCAGCCCCTGGGGTAGGCGCACTGCGCCGCGTTGAGGAAAGACAGCCGGACCGGCAACCCGGCCGCACCCTGCAGCCGAAAATGAAACCACTGCGCGATATCGGCCGCGTTGTCGCGCCTGACGTTCAGCTGGATGTCGTTCGGGTCGTCTTGCCGCACCACCTCGATGGCGCCGGAATCGAACTGGGTGGTGATGGCAAGCAGGGTCATGGAAACAGGGTCCTGTCGACTGGAAACGGGGCCTCGCGCAACAGCGCCGCGAGCGCTGGCGCGGCCAGCGGACGCGACACCAGAAAACCCTGGAACTGCCCGCAGCCCAGTTGGCGCAAAGCGTCGAGCTGGGCGCGCGACTCCACGCCTTCGGCCACCGTCTCGAGCTTGAGGCTGTGCGCCATCTGGATGATGGCCGTGACAATGGCCAGGTTGTCGGCGTCGACGAGCAGGTCGCGCACGAACGAGCGGTCGATCTTGAGCCGGTCGATCGGATAACGCTTGAGGTACGCCAGCGACGAATAACCGGTGCCGAAATCGTCGATCGCCAGCCCGACGCCAAGCGCCTTCAGGGCGGTCAGCGTATCGAGCACATCGCTGCCGTGGCCCAGCAGCACCGATTCGGTCAGTTCGATCTCGAGGTAACGCGGCTCCAGGCCGGCGGCCTGCAGCGCGCCGGCGATCGACTGCACCAGGTCGCGTTGCTTGAACTCGATCGCCGACAGGTTGATCGACACCGGCACGCGAGCGGCCCCGCCGTCGTGCCATTGCTTGAGCTGGCGGCAGGCTTCGAACATGACCCAGCGCCCGATGCCCGCGATCAGCCCGCGCGCTTCGGCAAAGGCGATGAAATCGACCGGTCCGACCAGGCCCCGGTGCGGGTGTTGCCAGCGCACCAGCGCCTCCATGCCGGTCAGCGCACCGCCCGCAATACACAGCTGGGGCTGGTAATGCAGCACGAGCTGGTTGCGAACGACCGCATCCCGCAGCAGGCTTTCCTGGTTGAGCATGTCGACGGCGCGTTCGGACAGGTTGGGCGTGAAGAACTGGTAGTTGCTGCGCCCACTGTCCTTGGCGTGGTACATGGCGGCATCGGCATGCCGGATCAGGTCGTCGGCACTGTCGCCGTCCATCGGGAACACGCTGATGCCGATCGACGGCGAAACCGACAACTTGCGCCCCTCCAGCGTGACCGCGGCATTGACCGTCGCAATCAACTTGGCGGCGACACGCGCCGCGTCGTCGGCATTGGCCACCTCGGCCAGCACTACGACGAACTCATCACCGCCCAGGCGCGCAACGATATCGCCCTGGCGCACTGCCGCGCCAAGGCGCAGCGCGATTTCGCGCAACAGCAGGTCACCAGTGTGGTGGCCGAGCGAATCGTTCACGGTCTTGAAGTTGTCCAGGTCGATGAACAGTACGGCCATCAGGCGCTGGTTGCGCCGGGCCTGTGCCAGCAGGCTGGCCAGGCGCTCCTTCAGGTAGACCCGGTTCGGCAGCAGCGTCAACGGATCGTGCAGCGCCATGAACTCGATGCGCGCCTGCGCTTCCTTGCGCGCGCTGATGTCGCGCACCACGGCCAGCCGGTAGGTCTGGGACCCGAACGGCATCGTCTTGCCGACGATCTCGACCGGCAGCTCC
>JANMYG010000152.1:0-7511 GCA_031381865.1 Betaproteobacteria bacterium
GGTGTGCCACCACACGATCGGTGGCGTCGATCCGGCACCAGTTTTCCACGCCCGGCAACATCCGCATGTCGCAATTCGGCACCGCGTTCGTGCGCGACCTGCCACATTTGCTGGCGGTCGATGGCGCGGTGCCCGACGTGGTTTTTCGCGAGGCCGGTTACCTGTTTCTGGCCAGCGCCACCGGGCTGGTGGTGCTGCAACGCAACTACCAGACCCAGCGCGACTGCGGTGTCGACGTCGCGTTGCTGGGTCCGGCCGAACTCCAGTCCCGCTTTCCCTGGTTGCGGGTCGATGATCTCGCCGCCGGTTCGCTTGGCCTGTCCGGCGAAGGCTGGCTGGACGCACACAGCCTGATGTTTGCCTTCCGCCGCAAGGCGATCGCGCAGGGTGCGCGTTACCTTGGGGCGCGTGCGCGCGGTCTGCGGCGCGCCGGGCACCGTGTGTTGTCGGTAGTGCTCGACGATGGCAGCGAGGTCGGTTGTTCGTTGGTCATCAACGCCGCCGGTACCGGCGCCACGGCGCTGGCCCGCACGGCGGGCATCGCGCTGCCGGTGCAGGCGCGCAAACGCTGCGTGTTCTATTTCCAGACGCCGGCATCGGCGCCGGCTTGCCCGCTCGTCATCGACCCCGCAGGCGTGTATTTCCGTCCTGAAGGCGCCGGTTTCCTGTGCGGCGTTGCGCCGCCCGAGGAGCAGGACCCGGAGTGTTTCGACTTCGAAGTCCGGCACGAGTTGTTTGACGATGTGGTGTGGCCGGCGCTGGCGCAGCGCGTGCCGGGATTCGAATCGGCTCGCGTGCTCAGCGCCTGGGCCGGCCACTACGACGTCAACACGCTCGACCACAACCTGATCCTGGGTGCCCATCCCGAGGTGGACAACCTGTTGTTCGCCAACGGCTTCAGCGGCCATGGCCTGCAACAGTCACCTGCCGTCGGGCGCGCATTGGCGGAGCTGGTCGTGCACGGGAGCTTCCAGACGCTCGACCTTTCGGAGTTCGGCTGGAGTCGCGTACTCGCGAACCGTCCGCTGCGCGAAACCAACGTGGTGTGAGCGCCGGGCCGCCCCCAAGCAAGCTCGCACCGCAAGTCGCAGAGCGAAGCCCAATACGCATTTTGAAAAAATAAGAGACAAATGCAAAGCAAAACATACAAGGTACCCTTGTGCGCCGCGGCGCCATTGCGCTCGGCGGCGGCTGGTGCCGCTGCTGTCAGAATACGGGGCCCGCGCCGATACGGGTCTACGGGAGTCCAGCCCAGTTGATTGTCAAGTCCCCGCGCAAGACCGGCTTGATGGCTGCCACAGCCGCCATTGCGCTGCTGCTCGTCAGCGTGAGTTCGGTCGCGCTATTCATCATGGCGCGCCAACAAGTGGCGATCGAGGCCAAGGCCGATCGCATCGACATCATCGCCATGCCCAAGGTCTTCGAATCGACCCGCATGGTGCGCGGCCTGGAACGGCTGGCGCGTGATGGCGAGGCCATATTGTGGGTGGGCACCGCCGATGAGCGCGAGCAGCGCCGAACGCGGCTGTTGACCACCGGCGTGGACACCGCCTTGCAGGGCTCGTCCGAGATGCGCGAGATGCTGGCGACGGCCCGGGCCGTGCTGGACCAGAACCTTGCCGACCTGTCGCTGCGCGGGCCGGCGGCCCGCCCCGACGCCCTGGCGCGGTGGGAGCCGGTGGCGCAGTCGCTGCTCAATGCCGGCGTGAGTGTGGGGGCCGAGGCGGTCGACACCGCGCTGGCGGAATCGGATGGCATCATCGACGCGGCGCAAGCGGCGCGCCGCTCGTTGATTGCGGCTGGCGCGGTGATTGCCCTGGCCCTGTCGGTCGCGATGCTGCTGGTGTACCTGGTGTTCGCACGTCCGCTCAAGCGCCTCGCGGCGTCGCTGCGACTGGCCGGGGAAGGGCACGACCTGCAGGCCGGCAGCGAATCGATACGCGAGCTGCAGGTGCTCAACGACGCGGCCGTGGCGTTGGCCCGGTCGTACCAGGAGCTGGCCGTGATGCGGCGCCAGCTGGACCATCTGGCGCACACCGACGACCTGACCGGGCTGGCCAACCGGCGCATGTTCCAGGAGCGCGCGGCGCAGATGCTGGAACTCGGCAAGCGTTATGGCCATCCGTGCAGCATCATCGTGTTCGATATCGACCATTTCAAGACCGTCAACGACCGCTTCGGCCACGAGGGCGGTGACCTGGTGTTGCGTACCCTGGGTGCGTACCTGCGTGGCGTGGCGCGCAACGTCGACCTGGTGGCGCGCGTGGGCGGCGAGGAATTTGCGATGGTGCTGCCGCACACGCCGGTGGAGGTGGCGCAGGTCGCGGCAGCGCGCCTGTGCGAGGGCGTTGCGGGTCTGCACATCGCCGTGCCCGACGGTCAAATGCTGCAGTTCACCGCCAGTTTCGGCGTCGCCCAGGCGCGCGGCACGGACAACGACCTGCCGGCCCTGATGCACCGGGCCGACCTGGCGCTGTACCGGGCCAAGGCGCTCGGCCGCAACCGGGTCGAACTGGCTGCATGAAGCATGCACGCGGCGGCTGGTGTGCCGTGGCGTGGGTTCTGAAGGCGGTTATGGCTCCAGCAGGTTGCACAGCCGCTGCAGGGCGTGTTGCACCGTGGCGCTGCGCACGGCGTGGCGGTCACCGCCGAAGTGCCGCGATTCAGAATGCAACTGGCCGTTCACGACCCAGCCGAACCATACGGTGCCGACCGGCTTGGCGCGGCTGCCGCCGGTCGGGCCCGCGACACCCGTCACGGCAAGCGCCACCTGGGCGTGCGAATGCGTGATCGCCCCCTGGGCCATGTCGCGCACCACTTCCTCGCTGACCGCCCCGCAGCGCTCGATCAGTCCGGCCGCCACGTCCAGCATCTCGACCTTGGCCTGGTTCGAATAGGTCACCATGCCGCGCTCGAACCAGGCGCTGGAGCCGCCCAGGTCGGTGCAGGCCGCGGCGATCATGCCGCCGGTGCAGCTCTCGGCGGTGGCCAGTTTCCAGTTGCGCTGCAGCAGCATGTCGGCCAGCGCGGCGCACAGCGCGGCGGTCGAAGCCAGCGCTGGTGCAGGCGTGGCAGGGTTCACAGGAACCTCCAGGCGGCGATCACGAACAGGGTGCAAAAGGCGGCCACCAGGTCGTCGAGCATGATGCCCAGCCCGGCCTTGCGCCAGGCCCGCCGGTCGCGCGCCATGTCGACGCCGTGGAATAACTGGTCGGCCCAGGCCACTGGCCCGGGCTTGACCGCGTCGAAGAACCGGAACAGGCCGAATGCCACCAATTGCGCGACAAAACCGGCCGGCATCAGCAGCCACAACACCAGCCAGAACGCCACCACCTCGTCCCACACGATGCTGCCCGGGTCGCGCACGCGCATGTTGCGCGCCGCCACCGTGCTGGCCCACCAGCCCAGGGGCAGCGAGGCCGCGATCAGCCAGCCGAGTTGTGCCGGTGACAGCCACAACTGCAACACCAGGAACGCCAGCCAGGCCCACAAGGTGCCGGCCGTACCGGGGGCCCAGGGGCTCAACCCGGCGCCAAAACCCAGCGCGATGAAATGCGCCGGATGCGCCAGCAGGAACGCAGCCGAAGGCCGCGTGATCGGCGCGTCGGTGGGGGTGCCGGGTGGTGCAAGGACGTCTGGGGCGCGCATGCAACGATTATCGACCCGGGCCCGCCGCGCGCCCCGCGGCTTGAGCCGTGGACGCCGGCTGGAGCCGGGCGCGACAGCCGTCCCGTGCCGATGCCGGGTATGCTCGGCGCACTTGGGCATCCGGACCTGCAGGCTGCGGAACCACAAGCAGTACCTGGCCCAGGCCAGCAGCAATCTACACACGAGAGGCGACACATGTTGAAAAAGGCAATGGCCATGGGTTTTGCGGCTTTGATCGGCTTGGGCGGTGCGGTGAAGGCCCAGGACAACCACATCGATACCATCCGATCGGATGCGCCGGAGCTGGCGCAGTACGGCAAGTTCAGCGTCGGCGTCAAGACGCTGAAGATGACCAACCCGAAGCAGCTCGATATCGTCAAGGCCAAGCCCTAGGCGGCACACAGTGGCGCGCGCAGTCAGCCAGTCGAACAATGGCTGGTCGCACCAGGCCAGTGTGCTGGGCTCGTCGCTGGCGTCGACACTGGCGCTGTGGCGCGGTACCAGCGTCGTCTTCGCCGCGCGGCAGCCGAAACGGCCGCTCGCGCTGTACGACATGGAAGGCAGCCCCTATTGCCGTGCGGTGCGCGAGGCGCTGACGGCGCTCGGACTCGACGCGCGCATCTACCCCTGCCCGGGCGGGGGCACGCGGTACCGGCCCAAGGCGCAAAAGCTCTGCGGCCGGCAGCAGTTTCCGCTGCTGGTCGACGACAACACCCAGACCGTGCTGCTGGAGTCGGCGGCCATCGTCGACTATCTGTTTCGCACCTACGCCGACCGCGACACGCCGCCGGCGTACCGCACCGGCTGGCTGGCGCCCAAACTCAGCGGCCTCGGTTCGCTGGTGCGTGGCCTGCGCGGCGTGCAGGCGCGGCCGTCGCGCAGGCCGCGGCGGCTGCTGGAGCTGTGGAGTTTCGAATCCAGCCCGTATTCGCGCCTGGTGCGCGAGCGGCTGACAGAGCTCGAACTCGCGTACACGCTGCACAACGTCGGCAAGGAGCAGTTCGCGGATCTGGGCCCGGCGTCGATGCGCCTGGCGCTGGGCCCCTACAAGCCCAAGCCGGGCGGCCGGCGCGAGCAGTTGCTGGCACGTTGGGGCAGGGTGCAACTGCCGTACCTGGAAGACCCCAATACCGGGGCCAAGATGTTCGAGTCGGCCGACATCATCGACTACCTGGAAAAGCAGTACGCGCTGTAGGCGCGTGCCGGGCGTGAACGATGGCGGCGACCGGCAACCTGCGCAGCATCATGGCGATGCTTGCCGCGGTGGGGTTCTTCTCGCTCATGGATGCGGTGCTCAAGACGTTGGTGGGTCATTACCCGCCGATGCAGGTGGCCGCCTTGCGCGGCCTGTCGGCATTGCCGCTGGTATGCCTGTACGTGTTGTGGCGCAAGGAATTCGCGCTGTTGCTGCGCGTGCGCTGGCCGCTGCACCTGTTGCGCGGGGTGATTGGCGTGTTGATGCTGTCGCTGTTCACCTTTTCGCTCAAGCAGCTCGGGCTGGCCGAGGCCTACGCGATCTTCTTCGTGTCGCCGCTGCTGATCACGATCCTGGCGATTCCGGTGCTGAAGGAAAAGGTCTCGGCGCGCAACTGGATCGCGATCGCCGTTGGACTGGGCGGTGTGGTGATCGCGCTGCGCCCCGACCAGAACGCGTTTTTCTCGCTCGGTGCGCTGGCGGTCCTGGCATCTGCCGGCTGTTATGCGGTGGCCGCCATTGCCGGCCGGGTGTTGAGCCGCACCGATCCGGGGGTCACGCTGGTGTTCTGGGCCACGGCGATGTGGGCGGCCGGGGCCGGCATGCTGGCCTGGCCGGACTGGGCCCCGATCGCCAGCGCCCACTGGCCTGCGATCGCGGTGCTGGCGGTCACAGGCTTCCTGGGCCAGCTGGCGATCACCGAGGCATTCCGGCACGGCCAGGCTTCCGCTGTCGCACCGTTCGAATACACGGCGCTGGCCTGGGGCATCGGACTGGACTGGTGGTTGTGGAAGGCCGTGCCCGACCGGTACACCCTGCTCGGCGGCGCCGTCATCATCGCCAGCGGCATCTACCTGATACGCAAGGAAAAGGTCAAGGAGTTCACGGTCGCGCCGTGACGGCGGGCCGGTGCGGCCGCGGCACCGCGGTCAGGGCGGCGCCATGGTGCTCGCGTGTACTTGCGCCGGATCGCGGGTCGAAAAATGCAGCGCGACGCCGGCTTCTTCCAGGATCACGCGCGAAGCGACGAAAGACGCACCCCATACCGGGTCGTCGAGATCGGGTGGCAATGTGTGGAGCTGCCGGATGCCGGCCTGCACGATCGCGCGGGCACAGTCGACGCAGGGAAAATAGGTGCTTGCCAGCGTGGCGCCATCGGTGGCGGTGCCGGCCCTGGCGGCCGCGTAGATCGCGTTGCGCTCGGCATGTTCCATCCAGACCAGCCGGCCGTCGCCCTGATGACGCAGTTCGGTGTCGCGCACGCCGCGCGGGTAGTCGTTGCAGGCGCTCGAGACCGGTTCGCCACTGGCCGGCGCCAGCACCGCGCCGACCTTGCGCACCCGGTTGGGGCTGCGCCGCGCGGCCGCAATGGCGGCTTGCATCATTTCATCGCTGGTCATCTGCGGCCCCTGTGCATGGATGGTGGAACTCGTACCCCATGGTTTTTGATCGCCAATATCTTGGGGCGCCAAGGCGCATCACGCGAAGTGGTCGAACGACCGGTAATGGTTCGCCACCGGCGCGCCGTGGGCGTCCACCAGCCGCAGGCCGGCCACGCCCTCCACCTGTCCGACCCGCGTGACGCGCGTGGCGGCGGCGAGCGCGGCCGCGGCGACGGCGGCGCGGGCGCCAGGTGGCGCGGTGAACGCCAGCTCGTAGTCGTCGCCACCGGCCAGCACGCAGGCCAGCACGGCATCGGGCGGCAGCGCCGCGTCCAGCTCCGGCCCGCCGCTGGCGATCAGGCAGCGCGCCAGTGCGACGTCGATCGTGGCGCCGACCGTGGACGCCGCCAGCACATGGCCCAGATCACCGAGCAGGCCGTCGCTGACGTCGATCGCCGCCGACGCGATGCCGCGCAGGGCCAGGCCCAGCGCGATGCGCGGGGTCGGCGTTTCCAGGCTCGTGCCGGCGCGCGCCGCCAGGCCGGGTGGCAATCGCCACTCGCCGCGCAGGTCGCCCAGCGCCAGGCGGGCATCACCCAGGGTGCCGCTGACGTAGATGTCGTCGCCGGCGCGCGCGCCCGAGCGCAGCAGGGCCAGGCTTTTTCCATCGACGACCGGCACCGTGCCGAACACCGTGATGCAGATGTTGAGCGGCCCCCGCGTGGTGTCGCCACCGACCAGCTCGCAAGCGTGTTCATCGGCGAGCGCCAGCAGCCCGCGCGCAAAGGGTTCGAGCCAGCCGGCATCGGCCTGCGGCAACGCCAGTGCCAGCGTGAACGCCAGCGGCTGCGCGCCGCAGGCCGCAAGGTCGCTCAGGTTCACCGCCAGCGCCTTGTGGCCGAGCCTGAACGGGTCGGTTTCGGCGAAGAAATGGCGACCCTGCACCAGCATGTCGGTGGATACCGCGATCTGGCGCCCCGGCTCGGGTTGCAGCAACGCGCAGTCGTCGCCAATGCCCAACGCGGCGCGCCGGACCGGCCGCTTGAAATACCGCTGGATCAGGTCGAATTCACCCATGGTGGATGCAGGTTCCCGGTTGTACATGGCGGTTGCGGGCCAGCCGGTCGAACCCATTGGCCCGGCTCAGACCCGACTTTGACAGTTCCAAGGCACATAGGCCCGGTTCTGGCGTGTCGAGTTTGCGTAAGTAGTTGATTTGACGAGGGCTGGCGTCGCCGATCGACGCCAAACGCCTAGATACACGGGTCGGTCCAGACCCCTTGATT
>JANMYG010000154.1:0-10585 GCA_031381865.1 Betaproteobacteria bacterium
CGGAGCGCGCGAACAGCAAGCGGTGGTGGATGCGGTCGGCAACGGGGCGTTCTCGTCGCTTCGTTGGACCCTCGTCCGCGGCGGCCTGAACTCTCGCGGCAAGGATGAGCAACCTGTGGCCTCGGCGGACTGGGAAGGCGCCCTGAATTCCTACGCACCCGTTTCGTATGGCGCCATGGGCCGATGGATGCTCGAGGAGGCAGCGGCCAATGCGTTCGTCCGCGCGGCGCCGCTTGTGTCGCGGCGTCGCACGTGAACGTCGCCTGCGAGCAGCCTGACAACGGCTTGCAGCGGACGGCGCTGCGCGCCGCCGCCGAAGCCTGGTCTGACGCCGAGCGCCAACTGGCTACCAAGGCAAACCCGGCGATAACTCGAAACAGTACCTGAAAGTGGTACTATCTTTTGATGAAGCGACGGCGCCAAAGAACGATCGAGCTGATCTTCTCGCGACCAACGAGCGCGAACATTCAGCGGCGTGAGATTGAGGCCTTGTTTATTGAGCTTGGTGCTGAGGTCGAAGAGCGGGCTGGCAGCCGGGTTTCGGTATTCTTGTTTGATGAGGTACGGGTATTTCACCGACCTCATCCATCGCCAAATACCGACAAAGGTGCCGTAGCAGGCATTCGCAAGTGGCTAGAGCAAAACGGAGTTGAACCATGAACGTAATGACGGTTGACAACTTTCATGCGGTGATCGAATTTGATCCGGATCTTGATTTGTTTCGCGGCGAGATTCTCGGTCTCAATGGTGGAGCTGATTTCTACGGCAAAAGTCCAAAGGAACTTCGAACTGAATTCAAGCGGTCGCTCCAGGTTTTTCTCGAGGTTTGCAAGGAAAAAGGCATTGAACCCAGGCGGCATTTTTCAGGCAAATTCAACCTCCGAATCTCTCCGGATCTGCACGAGAAGCTCGCGATCGCGGCTCAAGCGCAAGGCAAAAGCATCAATGCGTTGGCGCAAGAGGCATTGCGTGACTGCGTGGCGTCATGAGGACGCCGGTTCACTGGTCATTCCATCGAACGGCTGCGCCGATCGATGAATTTCGACGTTGGGCGTCACATACACGCCGGTCACTGCTCTGGCCGCGAACCCAATGACCTACGCCACAAAGACTTCCACAATCCCGGAACAACACCGCGAGGTACTGACTCATGAGCGCATCGTCCTATGCAGGCTACTGGACCGGTACTTTCGAGGGAACCAACCAGGGCGGCCTAACGGTCGACATTCGCGAGGCGAATGGCAACCTCAGCGGCGTCGCACGCTTCAGTGAGCCGGCACTCGGTCAATACGAGTACAGCCTTGCCGGGGTAGCTGCAGAGCAGCTGTCGTTGCGACTGACACCATCTCGCGGACAGAGCGGCCTCAACCTCGGCGCACTCCAGATTGTGGGCTCCGTCACCAAAGACGGCGAGCTAAGTGGAAGGTGGAAATCCACCATCGGCACGGAAGGTGTGTTTACGGTAAAGCGATTTGAGAGCGCCGTGCAGACGACTTCGCTTCCAAAACAGAACTCAGTATTCCTTGTCCATGGGCATGATGAAGGGGCCAAGCACGGAGTTGCTCGCTTTCTTGAACAACTCGGAGTGACACCAGTAATCCTTCAGGAGCAAATCAATCGCGGGATGACTGTCATCGAGAAGTTCGAGGACTTTGCAGGTCGTGCTGGGTTTGCGGTCGTACTCATGACACCCGACGACTACGGGTACCCCGTAAATTCTGAACAGGATAAGAAGCATCGGCCGCGTCAGAACGTTGTTCTTGAGCTTGGTTACTTCGCCGCGAAGTTGGGGAGAGACAAGACTTTCGTGTTGACGAAGGGCGATGTCGAAATGCCATCTGATGTCTTGGGTCTTGTGTACGAGGCAATGGACAGATCGGAGGGCTGGAAGATGCGTCTTGCTCGAGAACTGAAGGCTGCAGGTTTCGAGATCGACATGAATCGCGCCATCGGCTAGGCAACCAGTGGCTCGCCGGTGTACCGGCACTTCTGTGCGTCGTGTGGCTCACCGATCTGTTCATACCAAATGGTTTTCAATCGGCAAGATCGGTTCGGGCTGAGCATGTCGAACCCACTCGGCCCTTCGACAAGCTCAGGGCGAACGGTTTATGTCTTTGAACGGTTTACGTCTTTGAACGCCAAGGCGTATCCGGCGCCGCTTCGACACAGCTACCCATGTGGACCTTCCTGGAAGGACGGGTGGTACGCGCCCGGACTACCCGCGGCCGGGTTCGCGCACGATGGCGGGGTCGAACGGCGCGCGGCTGAACACCTCGCGCAGCATGGGCTCGAAATGCGCCAGCGGCCGGCTCGGGTAGGCGGGGTCGAATGCCGACTGGTCGTAACGCTCGCAAAAGCGCCAGCAGGCGTCGTACCACGGGTGGTCCATGTAGGCCAGGTAACCGTTCGGGTCACGGCCGTAGTGCTGCGCGTAGTACTTCATCTGGAACAGGCCGTGCATCTCGACGATCCATGTCACCTCGGCGCGCACGTAGGGGCGCAGGATGGCGGCCGCGAACTGCGAGTGGTTCTCGGGCGCCAGTTCGTCACCGAGGTCGTGCACCAGGGCCGCGACGATGGTTTCCAGATCGGCGCCGTCGGCCTCGGCACGCGAGGCGCTTTGCAGCGAATGCTCGAGCCGGCTCACCTGGTAGCCCTGGATCGAGTCCCCCAGGCGCTCCAGCGCCAGCAGCAGGCGGTCCGGCAGGTCGCGGATGTACGCGGTTTCGAGCCCGTGCAGGAACTGGTATTCCTGCGCCGTGCCGTCCTTCATCTGGATGAACTCGACTGTCTGCATGGAACGCGCCCCTCAGTTGCCGGCCTGCGAAAACCGCCGCTTGAGCACCCGGTAGATGCTGCGCGGGCCGTCGCGGTCAATATAGCAGCCCTGCAGCTGCCGGTGGCCCTCGGACGGGTCGAACGCCGTGCGCCCGTGCAGCACCCGGTTGTTGTCGAAGATCATCAGCTGGCCGGGGTCGAGCTTGAAGCGCAGCTCGTAGGCCGGGTCCTCGAACAAGGTGCCCAGGCGCTTGCGCGCGCGGTGGTAGCGCCGGGTGTCGGCGTCGGACATCAGCGGGATGTCGTCCAGGCGCGGGCTGTAATGCACACCGGTCATCTGGCCGGCGGCGTCGACCTCGATCATCGGTTTGACCGACACCAGCTGGGTGTTCGCGTCGCGGTATTCGAAGCGCACCGGCACCTTGCCCAGCAGTGCGAAACCGTCCGGGTCTTCGCGCTGCAGCTGAGCGGCCACGGCCAGGCTGTCGACCAGCGTGGAAAACCCGCCCGAGGTCTCGTTCTGCAGGCAATGCAGCAGTTGCAGGCCCGGCACCGGCGTGCGGTACGGGTTGTCGGTATGGGGCCCCAGCGCGATCGGCCGGTAGGCCAGGTCGGTCGACTCCGGACGCGAATAGACCTCGAAGTAGTTGCCGAAGTTGGTGTCGCGCACATACCCGAAACGCCGGGCGATGCCGATGATCGAGTCGGCCTGCGTGGGTGTGTCGTGGATCAGCACGAAACCGAGTTCGATCAGATCCTTGACGGCCCGGTACAACACCTGGTCGCGCGCCAGCTCCGGCCAGCGGTAGACCGGCTGGGGCGCGAGGTCCGACTGCCACGGACGTGCCGGCGGGCAACCTTCGTGCAGTTCGGCGCCGTCGATCAGGTCCTGCGGGTCGTACAGGCAACGGAAGCCGTCGCTGAACGACAGCTCCAGCATGTCACCCGCATGCCGGGCCCCGGTGAGTTCGATGTCGTCCGGCAGCAGGTGCGGGTTGACCAGGCGCTGCCCCGTGATGCCGTCGCGCTCGGACGGGTCGGGGCTGCGCGCGCGCAGCCACAACGCCGGCAATGGCGTGTCGCCCCGGTGGTCCCGTAGCACGGCCATCGGCGCTTGCGCGCCTTCCACGATCCGAATCTCAGGCATCGCCGGCTCTCCCTTTTGCTGAAAATATTGAAATGCACACCGTGCGCGCCAAGTGTCACGGCTTGCGCCAGGCCGGACAAACGAAGAATCACGCGTCGCAAAAGTAGCCGTGCTAATGACTGACTGATACCCCGGCGGCCCACCGAACGCGAAACGGTCTGGCGCGACGGACCGCCGATTGAATGCATCCAATGGCTCGCCAATGTTCGATTGAATGCAGAATTGACTCCGCGCTTCGTGCCCGCGCAGCCCGCAACACCATGCCATCCACCACCCCCCGACCCGACCCGGAAAACCGGCCGCGCTACCTGGCGATCGCGGACGAACTGGCCCAGGCCATCGAGACCGGCCAACTGGCGCCGGGCGAAAAACTGCCGCCGCACCGGGTGATGGCGAAACGCCTTGGCGTGACCACCGGCACGGTCAGCCGCGCCTATGCGAGCCTGGAGCGCCAGGGGCTGGCCGGTGCGCGCGTGGGCGACGGCACCTATGTGCGCAACCGCGACACCAGCACCGAAGACGCGGCCAGCGGGCCGGCGGCGCAACAGATCGACCTGGCGCACAACATCGCGATCGCCACCGACGAGACCAACGCGCTGCTACGCGCGATCGCGGCCCTGAGCCTGGCACCGGAGCAGATGGCCCGGGTGCTCAAATACCAGCCCGAGGCCGGGGCGACCCACCACCGCAAGGCGGGCGCGTCCTGGCTCAAACGCTTCGGCACCGGCGGCGCGTGGGAGCGCGTGATGGTCACGCATGGCGCACAACATGCACTGGCCGGTGTGCTGCGCACCATCGCCCACCCGGGCGACACGCTGCTGACCGAGCCGCTGAGTTACCCCGGCATGCTGGCGTTGGCGCGTTCGCTGCGGCTGCAGGTGGTGGGCCTGGAGATGGACGAACAGGGCATTCGCCCCGAGGCGCTGGAACGCGCGGCGCAGACCTTCAACACCAAGCTGCTGTTCTGTTCGCCCACCCTGCACAACCCGACCACCAGCACCATGGACATGCAGCGGCGCGAGGCGATCGCCGCCATCGTGCAAAAACGCGGCCTGCTGCTGATCGAGGACGTGGTGCACGCGGCCGCGCTGGAGCGGCCACTGCCCGCCATCTGCACCCTGGTGCCGAACCAGTCGTTCCTGATCTCGAGTTTCAGCAAGGTGATGGCGCCGGGGCTGCGCGTGGGGTACCTCGAAGCTTCGGCGCCGTGGCTGGACAAGGTGGCGGCGAGCATCCGCGCCGACTGCTGGATGGTGGCCCCGCTAATGCCCGAGATCGCCACGCGCTGGCTCGAGACCGGCGAGACCGGGCACCTGATCGGGCTGCAGCGCCAGCACATCGCCGAACGGCTGGCCATCGCCCGGCGCAGCCTGAGCGGCATCGAGCTGCGCTGGGCCGCCGACTACCCGCACCTCTGGCTGCCGCTGCCCGAACCCTGGCGCGCCGGCCAGTACGCCGCCACGCTGCGCCAGGCCGGCGTGCTGGTGCGCACGATGGACCACTTCGCGGTCGGGCGCAGCCCGGCCCCGCATGCGGTGCGCATCAGCCTGAACGCGGTGGCGTCGCTGGAGCAACTGCGCAGCGGGCTGCAGACGGTGGTGGCGGTGCTCAAGCATCCGCCGGCGGCGGTGATGGACCCTTGAGGCCCGTGCGCCACAGGTGGCCGCCGTGGGCTGGCGGTTCACTGCACGCGCTTGTACCCGCCTCCCGCTGGCTTCGCACCGCCAACAGGAACACCGTGTCGATCTGCGCTGCGTACTGGTACAAGGCGACGGAGCCGCGGGCATCGCGCCCTTAGACCAACTCGCGCATGCCGCCTTTGACCGGGCGACCGATGCGTGGGCTGGTCCCGAGAACGTGCACCGCCTCCACGATTTCCGCAATCCGCTGCGGCGCGCTGCCGACGTCGAACTGCGCGATGTGGTCCAGAAAACGGTCAAAGTCGTCGAATACCTCGGGGGCAATTTCGATCCGCGTCATGCGCCATCAAGGCCGGCGGCCGGCCAATCACCACGACCGCACCGACCCCCAATGCCGCAGCCAACCGGCTTTCTGAAGGACCAGCTTGACCGCCGCCGGCCAAACGCGGCACTCAGCCGACCGGCGACTTGCGGCACCGTGTTCTCGCGGTTCAGCAGCAGAACCCACGCGGTGATCGGCTATTTCAGTGTGCCTGCGTTCCTGGCATCGGGAAGCCGGGTCACTTCGGCCAGCACCAAGTGTGCGCATGGCCATGCTCCCGCCTGTTTTTTGCGCGGATGCCGAGGCGTGGGCAACGTATGATCCATTCGTGCGACCGCCCCCGGAGCCTTTGATTTTTTCCGAAACGCCAGTGGACCCTGCGCCTGCTTGCACCGAACAAATCCGCGTGTCGGGCATCGTGCAAGGTGTTGGCATGCGTCCCTGGGTTTTCCTGCTGGCCAGCGAACGCGGGCTGCGCGGCACGGTCTGCGACGACGGTGCCGGGGTACGCATCGTGGTGGCCGGAGAACAGGCGCGCGTGGATGAGTTCGTCCAATGCCTGCGGCACGCGCCGCCGCCTTTGTCACGCATTGACCGGATCGAGCGCGCACCCAGTTCCGAGCGGCCAGCGCCCGGTTTTCACATCATCGACGGCGGCGCCGGCATGGCGCGCACCGGTGTCGCTCCCGACGCGGCCACCTGTGCCGGCTGCCTGAAGGGAATCTTCGATCCGTCCGACCGGCGCTACCGTTATCCGTTTACCAATTGCACCGATTGCGGGCCGCGTTTTTCCATCCTGCGCGCCATCCCGTACGAGCGGCGCAATACCAGCATGCAGCCGTTCGCAATGTGCGCGGACTGCGCTCGCGAGTACCTCGATCCGCGTGACCGGCGTTTTCATGCGCAGCCGATCGCCTGTCCCGCCAGCGGACCGCAAGTCTGGCTGGAGCGAGGCGGGGCCACGCCGCCAGCGCAAATCTGCACGGGCGCCGAATCGCTCGAGCAGGCCCGCGCGCTGATCCTGGCAGGTCGCGTCGTGGCGATCAAGGGCCTGGGCGGTTTTCATCTCGCCTGCGACGCCACCAACGAAGCGGCCGTCGCGCGCCTGCGTGCGCGCAAGCACCGCGACGACAAGCCGTTCGCGCTGATGGCGCGCGATCTGGAAATGGTGCAACGCTACTGCAACCCCTCGTTGCTGGAGCGGGCCTTGCTGCAAGGCCCGCCAGCACCGATCGCGCTGCTTGCGGCGACAGGTCCGGCAAAACTTGCCGCTTCCGTTGCCCCGGGGCTGTCGACCTATGGTTTCATGCTGGCGTACACGCCTGTGCACCACCTGCTGCTGCACGGGCTGGACGTGCCGATCGTGCTCACCAGTGGCAACCAGTCGGACGAGCCGCAATGCATTGGCAACAGCGAGGCGCGTGCGAGGCTGGGCAGCATTGCCGATTTTCTGCTGCTGCACAACCGCGATATCGCCAATCGGGTCGATGATTCGGTGCTGCGTGTGACCGATGGCGAGCCGCGCTGGCAGCGTCGCGCGCGCGGGCTGGCACCCGCCACACTGCCGCTGCCGCCGGGTTTCGGCGCGGCGCCACCGGTGCTGGCCCTGGGCGGCGAACTCAAGAACACGTTCTGCCTGTCGCGCGACAGCCAGGCAATCCTGTCCCACCATCTGGGCGACCTCGCGAACGCGGCGACCTGGGCTGCCTACCGCGACACGCTGGCGCTGTACGCGCGAATGTTCGACCACTCCCCGGCGACGCTGGCGGTCGACCTGCACCCCGAATACCGGTCCTCCAAGCTCGGGCGGGGCTGGGCGCGCGATGACAACCTTGCCCTGATCGAAGTGCAGCACCATCACGCCCACGTCGCGGCCTGCCTGGCGGAAAACCAGGTCCCGATCGACGCCGCGCCGGTGCTCGGCGTGGTGCTGGACGGGTTGGGCTACGGCAGCGACGGCACATTCTGGGGCGGAGAATTCCTGCTGGCGGATTACCGCCAGAGCCGGCGCCTGGCGGCTTTCCGGCCGGTGCCGATGCCCGGTGGTGCCCAGGCCATCCACGAACCGTGGCGCATGGCCTACGCCTACCTGACCCGGTATTTCGACTGGCGCGAGTTGCAACGCGACTACGCGGAGCTGGATTTTTTCCGCGCCCTCGCGCCCAAGCCCCTGCCCGTACTCGATGCCATGGTGCGAGCCGGCGTCAACAGTCCGCTTACCAGTTCCTGTGGGCGGCTGTTCGACGCCGTGTCGGCACTTGTCGGCGGCGTGCGCACCGCGGTGCGTTACGAAGGACAGGCGGCGATTGAACTGGAAGCCTGTATCGACCAGCGCGCACTCGCGGGCGGGCATGGTTACCCCTTGACGGTGGTGCCAGTGGATGCGTCGGGTCAGGCCTGGATCGAATCGGCGCCGTTGTGGCAAGCCCTGCTCGCTGACGCCGTGCAGGGTGTAGCGGTGGGTCAAATGGCTGCGCGTTTTCACAATGGCCTGGCCGAGGTGATCGTGGCGATGGTGTGCCACCTGACACAACACCATGGCAATCCGTGGCAGAACCGGATCGCCTTGTCGGGAGGTGTGTTTCAGAATGCGACGTTGATGCGCAGAGTCGTTGCCCGCCTGAAGACCAAAGGACTGACAATCCTTTCTCCCGCCCGCATTCCCGCGAATGGTGGCGGGCTGTCGCTCGGCCAGGCCCTGGTGGCAGCCGCGCAGACCATGCCACCGTAAACTGAAGGGTCGTTCGCCATGTGCGTTTGTGTTCCTGCCCAGATCGTCGCGATCACCGATGCGCCCAACCGACTCGCGCTTGTCGATGTGGGTGGCGCCAGGCGTGTGGTCAACATCACGTGCATCGTGGATGAAGCGCATCCGGTGGAATCCTGCATTGGTGACTGGGTACTGATCCATGTGGGTTTTGCGATGAGCCGCATCGATGAAGCGGAAGCCGCCAAAACCCTGCAACTGCTGCATGAATTGGCGGCTATCGAGGGGCAGATGGAATCGATGCATGCCGCTCAGCCCGCTGCCAGCCACTGATGTCCCCATGGCCAGCGGCGACTCCGATCTTCACGGGCTCTACCCTTTCCTGCAGGGCAGGCAGCAGGACGCGGGGGCATTGAACCTGGCCCTGCTCGAATCGGTCGGGCAGAAGGCGGATTCCAGTGTCGACACCAAGCGGGTGTTCTTCGAGAAAAATGCCCAGCAGGTGGTCGACGCTGCGCGGGCCATCGCCGGGACCTACCTCCGTGGCGGTCGTCTCTTTTGCATGGGCAACGGGGGCTCGAGTTGCGACGCCGCGCATATTGCGGTCGAGTTCCTGCACCCGGTCACCACCGGCCGGCCAGCCCTGCCGGCCATCAACCTGGTGGCCGACATCGCGACCATGACCGCTGTTGCCAACGATGTGGGTTACGCCCGTGTGTTCGTACGCCAGCTGATCGCGCTGGCGAACAAGGGTGACGCACTGATCGGAATTTCAACCAGCGGCAACTCGGAAAATCTGCTGGCGGCCTTCGCCAGCGCGCGGAAAATCGGGTTGGTCACCATCGGGCTGTGCGGCGGCGACGGCGGCCAGATGGCGCACAGTCCGCACCTCGACCATTGCCTCACCGTGCCGTCCGACAGCATCCACCGCGTGCAGGAAACGCATGTGGCGATCTACCACATTCTCTGGGACCTGGTCCATACGTTGCTGGCCGATCAAAGGGGCGGGCTGCACGCGGGAGCACAGCCATGAAATACGTCGACGAATTTCAGGATCCCACCCAAGCCAAGGCGCTGCGCAAGGAAATAGCCGCGCTTGCGACGCAGTTGGCGGCCGGCCGTTCGCAGCCGCTGCAACTGATGGAGGTATGCGGTGGCCATACCCACACGATCTTCAAATATGGCATCGAAGCACTGCTGCCCGACTCGATCGAGCTGGTGCACGGCCCTGGTTGCCCGGTGTGTGTGCTGCCCATGGGTCGGGTGGATGACTGCGTCGCGCTGGCAGAACAAGACAACGTGATTTTCACGACGTTCGGCGACGCGATGCGGGTGCCTGGCTCGCGCAAAAGCCTGCTGCAGGCGCGCGCCGAAGGGGCCGATGTGCGCATGGTGTACTCACCGCTGGACGCCCTGAAACTGGCGTGCGAGAACCCGGACAAGGAAGTGATCTTCTTTGCGCTGGGTTTCGAGACGACGATGCCAGGCACCGCATTCACGCTGCTCCAGGCGCAGGCGCAGGGTATCCGCAACTTCACCGTATTTTGCAATCACATCACCATCATCCCGACCATCAAGGCGGTGCTGGACTCACCCGAGTTGATGCTCGACGGCTTCCTTGGCCCCGGGCACGCCAGTCTGGTGATCGGTGTATGGCCGTACCAGTTCATTGCCGCGCATTACCGCAAGCCGATCGTCGTGGCCGGGTTCGAACCGCTCGACATCCTGCAATCGATCTGGATGCTGCTCAAACAACTGGCGCAGGGCCGATCGGAAGTCGAAAACCAGTATCGGCGCGCGGTTCCCGAAGCCGGCAACCCGCAGGCCCTGGCCGCCATCGGGCAGGTGTTCGAACTGCGCGAGTTCTTCGAGTGGCGCGGCCTGGGCTCGATCGACCACTCGGGTGTGCGCATCCGCGCCGAATACGCGTTTTTTGACGCCGAGCGCAGGTTCGCCGTGCCCAACCTGAAGATTGCCGACCCCAAGGCGTG
>JANMYG010000181.1:0-2230 GCA_031381865.1 Betaproteobacteria bacterium
CCTGCTGGGCCGCAAGATCCTCGGCAACAACGGCGCCACGCTCAAGAAGTTCGGCAAACTGGTTGCCGCACTGGTGGAAGAGGAAGGTGTGAACGAGAAGATGGCCGAGTTCATCAACCCGATCGCCTACCTGGGCGACAAGATGGGCAAACTCACGACCGAACTCGGTTTCAAGGGGTTCCAGGATGCCGACGAAGTGGGCGCGGCCGCGGTCGACTACCTGCGTGTCGCCGGGCACCTGGTGTTCGGTTATCTCTGGGCCCGCATGGCACAGGTCGCATTGCGTGAAATCGCGGCCGGCAACACCGACCCCTTCTACCTGGCCAAGTTGCAGACCGCACGTTTCTACTTCGCCAAGCTGTTCCCGGAGACCGCCTCGCTGATGCTGACGGCGCGCGCCGGGGCGAAAGTCCTGATGGACACCGAAGCCGTGTTTGCGTAGCATCCGGCCGCGCAGCGCAGTTCCCCCAACATTCACCGGCAGGAGAAACCCATGTTCATCAAACACTTCGCGGCGATCGCCGTTTGTTCCTCCCTGGGCGTCGCGTCCGCACAGATGACGCCGGTGGGCGTATGGCACACCATCAACGACAAGACCAAGGAGATTTCCTCCGAAGTGCATGTGGTCGAGGTGGCGGGAATGCTCTCGGGCAAGATCATGAAACTGCTGCGCAAGGAAGCGAAGCAGGACGCCGTCTGCGACGAATGCACCGATGACCGCAAGGGCAAGCCGCTGCTCGGGCTGGAGATCATCCGCGGCGCCAAGAAGGCGGATGGCAAGGAGGTGTGGGAAGACGGCAAGATCCTGGACCCCGAGAACGGCAAGAACTACACCCTCAAGCTGACGCCGATCGAGGGCGGAAAGAAGCTGGAGGTACGCGGGTCGATCGGTCCGTTCGGCCGCACCCAGACGTGGGTCCGGGTGCAGTAACCAAGGGTCCGCGGACCAGGGAATTTTTCATGCGTCGTTTCCAAGTCAGACAAGTCGCCGTGCTCGGCGCAGGCGTGATGGGTGCGCAGATCGCCGCGCACCTGGTCAACGTCGGGGTGCCGGTGGTGCTGTTCGACCTGCCGGCCAAAGACGGGCCGAAAAACGGCATCGTGACCCGCGCCGTCGAGGGCCTGAAGAAACTCAAGCCGGCGCCCCTGGGTCTGTCGCAGGACGCGGTGCTGATACGCCAGGCCAATTACGAGGAGCACCTGGACCTGCTCAAGGAATGCGACCTGGTGATCGAGGCGATCGCCGAGCGCATGGACTGGAAACTCGAGCTGTACCACCGAATAGCACCGTTCCTGGCGCCGCAGGCCATCGTCGCGTCCAACACCTCGGGCCTGTCGATCACCAGACTCAGCGAAGCCCTGCCAGAGCAGATCAAGCCGCGTTTCTGCGGCATCCATTTCTTCAACCCGCCGCGCTACATGACGCTGGTGGAGTTGATCAACACACCCACCACCGACGCGGCAGTGCTCGACGACCTGGAGAGTTTCGTCACCAGCGCCCTGGGCAAGGGTGTGGTGCGCGCGCACGACACGCCCAACTTCATCGCCAACCGCATCGGTATCGCCGGCATGTTGGCGACGATGAAACAGGTCGAGAACTTCGGCCTGGGCTACGACGTGGTGGACGACCTGACCGGCAAGAAACTCGGCCGCGCGAGTTCGGGCACCTTCCGCACCGCCGACGTGGTCGGGCTCGACACGATGACGCATGTGGTCAAGACGCTGCAGGACAACCTGAGCCTCGCGACCGACCCCTTCTACGGCAACTTCGGCACGCCGGCGGTGTTGGCCAGGTTGATCGGCATGGGCAACCTCGGCCAGAAGACCGGCGCCGGGTTCTACAAGAAGGTCGGGCGCGATATCCTGCGTTTCGATGCCGGCGCCGCGCAGGGCGAGGGCGACTACGTTCCCAGCGGCGCCAAGGCCAACGAGGTGGTGGGGCGCATGCTCAAGAAGCCGCCGGGCGAGCGGCTGCGGCTGCTGCGCGATGCCGAAGGCGCCGAGCCGCGTTTTCTGTGGGCGATCCTGCGCGACCAGTTCCACTATGCCGCGGTGCACCTGCACACGGTGGCCGAGACCGCGCGCGATGTGGACCTGGCCATGCGCTGGGGATTCGGGCTCCGGCAGGGGCCGTTCGAACTGTGGCAGGAGGCTGGCTGGCTGCAGGTCGCCACCATGGTCCAGCAGGACATCGACGTCGGGCGCGCCTTGTGCAACACGCCGCTGCCCG
>JANMYG010000203.1:0-4927 GCA_031381865.1 Betaproteobacteria bacterium
ACCTCGGTCAGCCACGCGCCGAGAACGGTGCAAACCAGACCAGACACATATTGGCGTACGGGCTTGCTGGACAGCATCGACATGGCTGATGTTCCTTGTAGGGGAGGGCCTCATACGCCTTTGCGTTCAAAAATATAAACCGTTCGCCCTGAGCTTGTCGAAGGGCCGAGTGGCTTCGACAAGCTCAGCCCGAACGGATCTTGTCGATCGAACACCATCTGGTATCAGTCTACCGATGGCGCCACCCTGCATGGCCCGCAATTGCGGCGCTTTCCCGCTTCATTTTCCAGCATGGAGACGCCGGGTTTGCCAGCGCAGCGCGGTAGGAGCCTTCTTACGGGAATCTTGGCCGTCAGGCACCTGCATTCGGGCGGACTTGCCGACAGCCATCCACTGTGCACCCCAGCACACTTCGTGCTGCCATCCAACGATGGCAATTGAGGGGGCGCGGTGGCCTGTGCAACGCGCCCAGTGCGTGCAACCAACCAAGCAAAGGGCAACCTACCATGAGCAACGAACGACCACTGATGACCGGGCTGTTCCCGGACCGGGAAAGCGCCGAGCTGGGCTACAACTCGATGTCGGAGCGGGGATACACCAGTGATGATGTGAACCTCGTGATGTCGCAAGACACCAAGGAGCGGCACTTCACGCCGGCCGGGACCGAGACGGAACTCGGCAACAAGGCTGCCGAGGGCGCTGGCGTAGGCGGCGCAATCGGCGGCACCGTGGGCGCCATTGCAGCGGCGTTTGTCGCGGTTGGCTCGACGCTGGTGATACCCGGGCTGGGCATCGCCATCGCAGGGCCGCTGGCGGCGGCGATTGCGGGCGCCGGAGCCGGTGCGGCGACGGGTGGCCTGGTGGGCGCCCTGGTCGGTTGGAACATGCCCGAAGAGCGCGTCAAGAAATACGACGAAGCTATCCGCAAGGGCGGCATCCTGATGGGCGTGCGGCCCAGGAACGACGAGGACGCCAAGTACCTCGAGAATTCCTGGAAGGCAAATCGCGCACTGGACGTATACCGCTAGGCAGGCAGGCGTCGGCCCGGAAGTCCAGAGGGTGCACATCGATTCATCCACTGGCCGTCGAAAGTTGCGGGATCCGACGCCTGATTTTCATCATTGCGCGTGCGCACAGACTGCGGGGATTGGCTCCCTGCACTTCGCTCGCGTCATTCACCCTTTTATTCTTCCAATACAGGAGTTCAACATGGAAACCTCGTCAATCACCAACAGTCCCTTCAAAACCGGAAACGGAATACCGGACTCGGTCGTGGACCACGCCGCTGCCAACATGCACGGCGCCGTGAACAAGGCGGCTGCTTCAGCCAACGAAGCGGTGGGCACCGTCAAACCCGCGATCGCCCGCGTCGCGCAAATTGCGCATCAAACGGTGGACAAGGTAGCCGACGTCGCCGCTCCCACTGCGGCGTGGTTGTCGGCTCAGGGCGAAAGCCTGGCAACAGCCAAGCGAAACGCTGTCTCCGACGCGAAAGTCTATGTTTTGGTCAACCCCTGGCAATCGCTTGGCGTCGCACTGGCCGCGGGATTCCTGATCGGACGCCTGACGCGCTGAGCCGATCAGTTTTGAAGAACGGCTGCCGGCGGGTTTCGTCGGCAGCGTACTTCGCCCGCCGCAGGGTGTCGTACCTGTGATTCGCAGCCTCCTGTCAAAGCTGCGAGCCGATCAGCGATGCCAGCCTTTCATCGAACCGCTCGCTCCACGGTCGCTCGTTCCACCGGGCATATGAAACGGGACTCGAGTTCGCGAGATCGGTCTCGAAGATCGCGGTCTGCTGCCGGCCGAATTCGGCGTCGATGATGTTCAGCGTGGCCTCGTCGTTGAGCCTGAACGATCGGTTGTCGAAATTGGTGGAGCCGACCGACACCAGCAGCTCATCCACGATCATCACCTTGCAGTGGTACATCGTCGGTCGGTACTCGGCGATCACCGCACCAGCCAGCAGCAAGGGGCCCCATTTCGCGCGCGAGGCACTGCGCACGGTTTCACTGTCCGTGTGGGTCCCCGGCACGACGATGCGCAGCCTGACCCCCCGCTTCATCGCATCCACCAGGGCGCGCACGGCCAGTTCGTCGGGCACAAAGTAGGACGCCGACAAATCGATAGTCCGCGAGGCTGCGGTGATGGCGAGCAGATACATCAGTTGCATGCTCTCGCTGCCCCCGGTGGGTGAGCTGCTGAACATCTGCGCCCGGCCGGCGCCGGCCGGCTGCAGCGCGGGAAAATAGTCCGGGCCATGCAACACGAGGCCTGTGACCTTGATCCAGTTGTCCAGAAAGACCGATTGCATCTGCGCAACGACCGGCCCTTCGACCTGGAAATGGGTGTCGCGCCAGTGCTCCGGGTCCTGCGCATGCCCGCTCCACTGCGGCGCGATGCCAACCCCGCCGGTGAAAGCGATGCGACCATCGACAACCAGGAGCTTTCGATGGGTCCGGTTGTTCAGGCGCCCCAGGTGCGACCAGTGTGGCGGATGGAAGCGCCGGATCTGTACGCCTGCGGACTCCATCGTGTCGATGAGGCTTTGCTCCACCTTCGCGCTTCCCACCCAGTCGAGCAACACATGCACCTTGACGCCCTGGCGCGAACGCTCCGCCAGCGCATCGGCGAATTCCCGGCCGATCGCGCCCGACCAATAGATGTAGGTCTCGAAGTTGATCGAGGTCCTGCCCGACCGGATGGCCGCCAGCATGGCCGGGAAAATCTCGTCGCCATCGCGCAAGACCGTATGGCGATTGCCTTCAACGAACGCCGGCCCGAGCAGGACGCCGAGCTCATGGGCGAAGCGCGGGTCTTCCAGTGCGTACAGACGCTCGATGTGCCGTTCGATCTTCTTCTCGCCGCCCATGAGGTTGGAACCGACAAAAACGGCCAGCAAGGTCAACCCCACGGCGCCCGCGACCAGCCATCCGGTGCCAGGGCTCAGCTGCATGGCCATCAGCGCACGAACAATGCAATCAGGATGACGATGGGAATAGGTATGCCGAGAAAAAGCAACAGCAGTGAGCGCATCGGTGTCTCCGGTGGTGGTGGTTGTTCGAAGATGGCGATCACATGTCGCGTTGTCGGCCGCCGTAGGTGGCGCTCAAGCTGGCGACGAAAGCCCCGATCAGCAGCGAGATGAAGAGCCACAGCGTCGCATACGCGGAAGCCTTGCGCGCCTTGTCGGCTGCTTCCCTGGCTGCCGTCTGCGCTTCGACCAGCCTCGTCTGCAGACGCGCAAAGGTTTCCGTCACGCGTTTTTCCGCATCCGGTTGCGACAGGCCGGTACGTTGTGCGACCAGCTGACCCACATACCGGGTGTCCTCGGCGCCCAACGTCCCCTTGCCATTCGTGTTCATGAAGATGCGGCCCACTTCCGCGCTCGCCTGGGCGGTGGCGGCATCGGGTGGCGGCGTTGCAGCAGAACTGCCTGCCGTGGTCGAAGAACCGGTGCGTGCACCGGAGCCGTCCTTGCGAAACAGCACGTCGACGAAATAGCCGATCGGCCCGTTGCCACGGTCAGCATCTGCGATTCCGGCACCGGCCACGGTGGCGGCAGTGGCCGCACCTGCCGACACCGTCGCACCGGCCTGCACGCCGCTGCCCAGAATGGAGCCGATGGCAGAGGTCAACAGGGCGGCCGTGGCCAGCGACGCGATCGCCCAGGCGAGGAATCCGTGGGCCGTGTCGCGAAAGTAGACCTCGTCGGCGTGGGCTGCCGCCCACTTGGTCCGCAAGCGGCCAGCCAGGTAACCCCCCATGGCCGAAGCAAGCAGTTGCGTCAGCGTCAACCAGACGATGGTGGAGACGCCGAAAGTCGTCGCGCTGACGCCGTCGCGGGCCCACGGCGAGACCGCGGACAGACCCAGGCCGACACCCAGCATGAGAAGGATCAACGACAACGCGGCAGCGGCAGCGGCCCCGGCCACGATGGCAACCCACGACACCGCGCTCGTCGCGGCGGGGGCAGCTTCGAAGGCGGCCTCGCGCCAGGGGCGCATGCGTCCGGTCCCGTCTGGAGTTGTGGTGTCAGCAATTGCCATGGTGGTTCCTTTGGTTGGGTGACGCGATCGTCGGTGGCAGCGCCGGGCGCCACTATCGGATCGGGTCGCAATGGAATGTAGGAACCCGCCCCGTTGCGGACCGCTGCTTGCGTCCTGTCGCAGCGATGGCGCCGCGCACGGTTCGGCGAGGCGACCACAAGCCAGCCTGGCGCCGGTCTTCACGCCTGCGCTGGCCGCCGCCGTGCTGGGCCGCAGATCTTCCGGTGGCAGCCCGTGATGCGCTGCGAATGTAAGTATTTTCCGACCCGCACGCGGCACATCTGGAAGCCCCGCAATGGCATTTTGCCGGTAGCGAGCGAGCGCAACCTTACCTAAGCTTTGATCCACATTGCACCGATTCGCAATGGACATCCTGCAGGAATTCCCTTCAACTTTTCAGGAGCACCTACATCATGAACTTCATTCTCTGGCTAATTCTGGGCGGCGTCATTGGCTGGCTCGCAAGCATCGTCATGAAAACGAATGACCAGCAGGGCGTATTCCTGAATATCGTCGTGGGCCTGATCGGCGCAGTGCTTGGCGGCTGGTTGATTTCACCCATGGTGGGCGTTGGCACGATCAACCAGAACGACTTCAGCCTGGCAGCCATGTTCATCTCGTTCATCGGCGCCGCGATTCTTCTGGCCATCGTCAATCTCCTGCGCCGGGGCACCGCTCGTTAACCGCGGGCGCCGATCGTTACTACCAACCTGATGGAGAGTGTTATGAACAGCCTAATAACAAGCAACCAGCCGGCCGCTGATGCAAACCGCGACCCGATCACCGGGTCTCCCGGCTCTCACCCGATCGGGACTGGTGTTGGCGCAGCCATGGGCGGTGCCGCTGCCGGCGCAGCGGCAGGCACTGTGGTCGGCCCCGTC
>JANMYG010000233.1:0-1879 GCA_031381865.1 Betaproteobacteria bacterium
ATCTTGGTCGCACGTGTGTCCAGCGCGGTGGTTTTCATCTCGCCGGTTTCCAGGTTCACCTTGATCCTGAGCACCGCGCACACCTGGCGCACCGCCTGCACCAGCTGCGCCACGGCGTGTTCGTCGCCCACCATCAGGCGCCGGTACGGCAACACCAGATCGACCTCCTGCGCGCCGCTGCGCACGATCGTTTCGGCGTCGCGCACGGCGCGCGCGATGTCGTCGCTGCCGTCAGGGAAATTGGCCACAGCCGCCACGGCAATGTGCGCCGGTAGCAGCCGGCGCGCGAAGGTGGCAAACCGCGGCCACACGCAGACCGCGGCCACCGGCCCGAACCGGCCCTGCGCGCGCGCGCACAACCTGGCCACGTCGAGTTCGGCATCGTCGTCGTTCAGGCTGGTGAGGTCCAGGCAGGCCAGGGCCAGCCGCGCCTGCGCCTGCGCCTGCGAGTCAGGTTGTGTTTGCATTGCCCACTCCTTCGAGGTGGATGGCACCGACCAATCCCGCCAGCAGCGTGCTGGCCATGGCGCCGGTGACCTGCGCCTGCGCCAGTGTGGCGGCGTGGCTGAGCTGCTCATGCGCCAGGCCAGCCGCCAGGTTGGTGATCAGGGACAGCGCCAGCACCCGCATGCCGGCATGGCGCGCCAGGATGGTTTCCGGCACCGTGCTCATGCCCACCGCATCGGCGCCGAGCACCCGGAACGCGCGGATCTCGGCCGGCGTCTCGAACTGCGGCCCCAGGCACCACAGGTACACGCCCTCGAACAGCTTCACCCCCTGCGCGCCGGCCACCCGCAGCGCCACGCGCCGCATCTGCGGGTCGTAGGCGTCGGCCATGCCGACGAAGCGCTCCGACCCGGCCTCGCCCACCAGCGGTGAACGCTGCGGCAGGTTGATATGGTCCGCCACCAGCATCAGGCTGCCGGGGCCCATGTCCGGGTCCAGGCTGCCGGCGGCATTGGTCTGCACCAGCACCTCGCAGCCCAGCGCGCGCAGCGTGTGCAGGGGCGACTTCATGCCGTCCACCGCGCCGGTTTCGTAGGCGTGTTTGCGCCCGCTCATGACCGCCACTTCCTGGCCGCCGAGACGGCCCAGCCACAGCTCGCCCGCGTGTCCGGCCACGCCGCCCTGCGGGAAACCCGGCAGCTCGGCATACGGCACACACACGGCGTCGTGCAGGTGGGCCGTGAACCCGCCCCAGCCGGAACCCAGCACCACGGCGATCCGGGGTTGCGCACCGGGTACACGCGCGCGCAGGTGCGCCAGGGCGGCTTGGGAAGTCATCGCGGCTCCAGGTGCTCGGGGCCGAAACTGTGCGGCAGCAGCTGATCGAGCGTGAATTCCGCACGCACCTGCGCCGGGTCCGCGATCAGCACCGGCACCTGCAGCGCCGCGAATTCGCGGATCTTCTGGCGGCAGCCGCCACACGGTGTGACCAGTGCGTCGCCGCTACCCACCACCAGCACCGCCAGCACCTCGGTGCCGCCAGCCAGCACCATCGCGCTCAACGCGCCGGCTTCGGCGCAGACGCCTTGCGGATAAGCCGCGTTCTCGACATTGCAGCCGGCATGGATGCGCCCATGCCCGTCGAGCACGGCGGCGCCCACCTGCAAGCGGGAATACGGCGCATAAGCCCGCAGCATCGCGGCGCCGGCGGCCGCGTGCAAAGCCCGCCGCTGCGCGGCGCTGAGGCGGCTGCCACTGTGGGCGGCCGCGTCGTTCGGGTCCTCGGGCAGTACTGGGTCGGTCACCGGGTAGCCTCCGTCCAGCGCGCGGCGGAACTGGCCACGACGTCACAAATGCCGCGCGCAACTGTGCGTCCGGGTCGCAACCTCGTTGTCGCACTTTGGAGCGGCCCGGCGTTGCGCATGGCGCTCAG
>JANMYG010000266.1:0-2209 GCA_031381865.1 Betaproteobacteria bacterium
CAACGGCCCGCTGGGCGTGCACCTGGGTTATGAAAACATCAAGACCACGTTTGGCATCACGCCCGCCGTGCCTGCCGGTTTCACGTCCAGCGTCGCCACCGGTGCTCTCGTGATCACGCCGACGGCCGCTGTGGCAGCCAAACCGGGCGGCAGCACCTCGGTGCGTGACTGGACCCTGGGCGCTTCGTACAACCTGGGTGTTGCCACCCTGTACGGCGGCTACCAGCGTGCCACCATGACCGGCGGTTCGGACGACAAGGGCTGGATGCTCGGCGCGGCGATCCCGGTCGGCGCGATGACGCTGAACCTGGGTTATGCCCGTGAAACCGACAACGTCACCGGCCTGGCCGTCGACGGCCGGAACACCGCTTTCGGTGGTCAACTGGTGTACCCGCTGAGCAAGCGTACCAACCTGTATGCTGACTTCCTGAGCGGCAAGTCGCGCGCTGCTGCAGCTGCTGCTGGCTCGCCCACGACCAAGAACAACCTGTACGGTATCGGCATGCGCCACGACTTCTAATTCCCGCGCTGGCCCTGGTGCCAGTGTGAGAGTTTGATTTCTCCAAGAGCCCCGCTGTGGAAACACAGCGGGGCTTTTTTTCGGCCTCAAGTCTCGGCCCATGGTCGCCACGCGAACGCTCCATCCGCGCCGATGCCATCCGGGCCATCGGTGCAGCAACAGGAACACGGGCCGCAGAGTGCTCGATCGGGCCCGCTGCTGGTGCGGGCAAACTGGACGATCGACTCCGAAAACCCCACTGGCATGATGTAAACCCCCGTATCGGCACCGCCCCGGCTCTGTTAGATTTTGCTGCTGGCCCAAAGCGCACGCGTATCGGCCTTTGCAAAGGCTTTGTTCAGGACCCAGCGGATTCCACTTATCGATGTTTGCCTTCGTTTTGCGTCGCCTGATCCAGGCCGTCGTCGTGATGGTCGTGGTGGCCCTGATTTCGTTCGTGTTGTTCCAGTACGTGGGTGACCCGGTGGTGTTCCTGCTCGGGCAGGACGCGCGGCCCGACCAGATCCTGCAGCTGCGCGCCGACCTCGGGCTGGACCAGCCTTTCTTCGTGCAGTTCTGGCATTTCCTGCTCAATGCGGTGCAGGGCGAGTTCGGCCTGAGCCTGCGCCAGGGCGCCAAGGTGTCGCGCCTGATCGCCGAGCGCCTGCCGGCAACGCTGGAACTCGCGCTGGTGGCGGCGGTGCTGGCGCTCGCCATCGGCGTGCCGATGGGTGTCTACGCGGCGCTGCGGCGCGGCACCTTCCTGAGCCAGCTGTTCATGACGGTCTCGCTGCTGGGCGTCTCGTTGCCGACCTTCTTGATCGGCATCCTGCTGATCCTGGTATTCGCGGTCGGGTTGGGCTGGTTCCCGAGCTTCGGCCGCGGTGCAGTCGAGCAATACGGCTGGTGGAGCAGCGGCCTGTCCACAGCCGACGGCTGGCACCATATCGTGATGCCCGCCATTACGCTGGCCGTATTCCAGCTGACGCTGATCATGCGGCTGGTGCGCGCCGAAATGCTCGAGGTGCTGCGCACCGATTACATCCGCTTCGCGCGCGCGCGCGGGCTGAGCGACCGGGCGATCCACTTCGGGCACGCACTCAAGAACACGCTGGTGCCGGTGATCACGATCACTGGCCTGCAACTGGGGCAACTGATCGCGTTCGCGATCATCACCGAGACCGTGTTCCAGTGGCCCGGCATGGGGCTGCTGTTCATCCAGGCCGTGACCTTTGCAGACATACCCGTGATGGCCGCCTACCTGTGCCTGATCGCGCTGATATTCGTGTTGATCAACCTGGTGGTCGACCTGCTGTATTTTGTGGTCGACCCGCGCCTGCGCCTGGGCCAGGCCGGAGGACATTGATGCAGACTTCCTCACTCAAGGTGCACGGGCGCGCGTTTGCCCATATCGCGGCATTCCACCCCGAGATCACGGCGCTGCGGCGCGACCTGCACAGCCATCCCGAGCTGGGCTTCGAAGAGGTCTACACGGCCGGGCGGGTACAGCAGGCGCTCAAGTTGTGCGGTGTGGACGAAATCCACACCGGCATCGGCAAGACCGGTGTCGTCGCGGTGATCCGGGGCCGGGCACTGATGACCGACCAGACTCCGACGTCGCCATGAACATGCCCTCCACGCCACCCGCCACCCGCGCCGACGGTTGGCTCGCGCGCTGGCGCGACAGCGACGTCTGGTACAGCTTCAAGC
>JANMYG010000275.1:0-1600 GCA_031381865.1 Betaproteobacteria bacterium
GACATCTTCGTCAAGGACCTCGGCCTGGTGCTCGACATGGCGCGCGCCAGCAAGTTCCCGCTGCCCCTGTCGGCCACCGCGCACCAGATGTTCATGCAGGCTTCCAGCGCCGGATTCGCGCGTGAAGACGACAGCGCGGTGATCAAGATATTTCCCGGGATCGTGTTGCCGCGCGCGATCGGGGATTGATCCGACGCATGCCAGAGCCCGAGCACGAAGACCCGAGCATGGCCCTGCTGGCGACCGACCTGACGATGCATCCGATGCTGGCGGTGGCGGTGAGCGCCGCACGCCAGGCCGGCGCGCTGATCCGAGCGGCGGCGGCCGATCCGGCGTCGCTGCAGATCCGGCAGAAGCGTCCCAACGATTTCGTCACCCAGGTGGACGTTGCGTCCGAGCAGTTGATCGTCAAGACGCTGCTCGACGCTTTCCCGGCGCACGCGGTGCGCGCCGAGGAGTCGCAGCAGCCGCACGGCATGCCCGGCGCCGACCATGTGTGGATCGTCGACCCGCTCGACGGCACCAACAACTTCATCCACGGTTATCCGGCCTACAGCGTGAGCATCGCCTTGTCGGTGCGCGGGTCGGTAGAACATGCGGTGGTGCTCGACGTGACCCATGGCGACCTGTTCCATGCGACGCGCGGCGCGGGCGCCTACTGCAACGAGCGTCGTCTGCAGGTGGGCTCGCGCGCCGCCTTGCACGAGGCGCTGGTGGGAACCAGTTGCCCCTACCAGCCGGGCCCGGGATTTGCGCGTTCGCTGCAGATGTTCGGCGCGGTGATGGAGCGTGTGGCCGGCATCCGGCGCTCGGGGTCGGCGGCGCTGGATCTGGCGTGGGTGGCGGCCGGCTACTGCGACGGGTTCTTCGACCTCGGCCTGAAGGCCTGGGACGTCGCGGCCGGCAGCCTGCTGGTGAGCGAAGCCGGTGGGCGCATGGGTGACTTCCGCGGCGACGCCGACTGCCTCGAGGCGCAGGAGTGTATGGCGGGCAACCCGGCCATCTTCGCCGCGCTCGGCGCGTTGTTGCAGCCCTATTCCCGCCAGGGCACGCCGGCACCCGGCGCGCGCGCGCCGTGAGGCAGGGTGGCGACGTGAAGACGCTGCTCGAACTCAGGAATATCCACAAGCGCTACGACAGCGGCACGGTGGCGCTGCGGGACATGTCGCTGGAGGTCGGCGAACACGAGTTCGTCAGCCTGCTCGGGCCCTCCGGCTGCGGCAAGAGCACGGCGCTGAAGATGATCGCCGGCCTGTCCCCGATCAGCAGCGGCTCTATCGTCTGGAGCGGCGGCGGCACCGACCATGCCCACGACATGAGTTTTGTCTTTCAGGAGCCGACCCTGATGCCTTGGGCCACGGTGTTCGACAACGTCTGGCTGCCGCTGCGACTGGCCGGGCAGTCGCGCGAGCAGGTGCGCACCGTGGTGGAGGGCGCGCTGCAGACGGTCGGCCTGTTGAGTTCGCCCGCGCCTACCCGCGTGAACTCTCCGGCGGCATGATGATGCGGGTGTCGATCGCGCGCGCCATGGTGACCCAGCCCCGGCTGCTGCTGATGGACGAGCCGTTTGCGGCGCTCGACGAGATGACGCGCTTCAAGC
>JANMYG010000027.1:0-6414 GCA_031381865.1 Betaproteobacteria bacterium
CTGCAACTGGATGATGCCGTATAGCAAAGCTTCCGCCGTGGGCGGACAGCCCGGCACGTACACATCCACCGGAACGATCCGGTCGCAGCCGCGCACCACTGAATAGCTGTAATGGTAATAACCGCCGCCATTGGCGCAAGAGCCCATGCTCAACACCCAGCGCGGCTCGGCCATCTGGTCGTAGACCTTGCGCAGCGCTGGCGCCATCTTGTTGCACAAGGTGCCGGCGACGATCATCAGGTCCGACTGCCGCGGGCTGGGGCGAAACAACATGCTGAAGCGCTCCATGTCGTACCGCGCCGCGCCGGCGTGCATCATTTCGACCGCGCAACAAGCCAGGCCAAAAGTCATTTGCCACAACGAGCCTGTCTTGGCCCAATTCACCACCGAGTCGTAACTGGTGGTCGCGAAACCTTCCTTGAATACGCCTTCGATCATTGCCTTACTCCCAATCAAGGGCCCCCTTCTTCCACTCGTAGACAAAACCGACCACGAGAATTGCAAGGAAGACCATCATCGACCAGAATCCGACCGCTCCGATGTCCTTTAGCGCCACCGCCCACGGGAACAGGAAAGCGATCTCCAGATCGAACAGGATGAAAAGGATCGCCACGAGGTAATAACGCACGTCGAACTTCATGCGGGCGTCTTCGAACGCCTCGAATCCGCACTCGTAGGGAGAATTTTTCTGCGCGTCCGGCCGGTTCGGTCCGAGAACATAACCGAGCACCTGCGGAACCACGCCAACACCGATTCCGACCAATATGAACAGCAGCACCGGCAGATATTGATCGAGGTTCATCGGGAGATTGTGATCACCGTTTTTGGCCGCCATGGACCCACCCATGACCGGCGCTTTTTGTCTGGTGCCGTCGGCGAGACTCGAACTCGCACAGCTTTCGCCACTACCCCCTCAAGATAGCGTGTCTACCAATTTCACCACGACGGCAGCTGAGAACTACCGGGCAAGCATGAGGCGCCTTGCGGCTCGTCCGGACAGCCTGAAGTTTACCCTGATTTTGTGCGCGTTCCGGGTGCAGGAGCGCAATATCAGAGCGGTTTACTTGGCCGGAATTTGCGCGGCGCCAGAGGCTGGCGCCGCTGGCAACAATGCCGCGCTCGCAGGTGCCACCGGGGCGGTTGCCGCCGCTCCCTCGAGCACGCTGCCGCCACCCGTGGGGCGCAGGTTGCCGAAGTAGGCCAGCGCCAAAGTGCACACGAAAAACACGGTCGCCAGCACCGCTGTCGTGCGCGAGAGAAAGTTGGCGCTGCCGCTGGCGCCAAACAGGCTGCCGGAACTGCCGCTGCCGAAGGCCGCGCCCATGTCGGCGCCCTTGCCATGCTGGACCAGGATCAGCCCGATCATGGCCAGCGCGGACAACATTTGCAGCGCCAGGACCAGCGTTAACACAATAGCCATCGTCAACTCCTAAATTTGTAGCAACTCACGCAAGCGATGCATTGGCAGCAGCGATGATCGAAAGAAAATCGGCGGCCTTGAGGGACGCGCCGCCGATCAGACCACCGTCGATATCTGGCTGGCCGAGCAGTTGGGCGGCGTTGGCGGCATTCATGCTGCCGCCGTAAAGAATGTGGATCTTTTCCGCGTGGGCGTAGGCCGCCCTGAGCTGCGCCCGCAGTACCGAGTGCACCTGCTGGGCCTGCTCCGGGCTCGCCGTCTTGCCCGTGCCGATGGCCCAGACCGGCTCGTAGGCGACGACGACCTCGCTGATGCAGTGCCCGTTGGTGTGGATCACTGCGGCAAGCTGGCGCTTCACGACCGCGTCGGTCTGGCCGGCCTCGCGCTGCGCCAGCGTCTCGCCTACACAAACAATCGGCGTGATTCCGGTGGCAAGTGCCTGGCGGGCCTTCTCGGCCACGCCGACGTCGGTCTCGCCGTGGTACTGGCGCCGCTCGGAATGGCCAACGATCACATAACGCACGCCAAAATCGCGCAACATGGCGGCGCTGACTTCGCCCGTGAAAGCGCCCGCATCGCGGCCGGATACATCCTGCGCACCCAGTTCGATACCGCTGCCCGACAGGAGCCGCTGCATCTGGGCGAGATACGGTGCCGGCGCGCATATCGCCACCGAACACGCGGGCCGTTGCAGCGCCGGGACCAGGGCGCCGACCAGCGCCTCGTTCGCCGCCAGGCTGCCGTTCATCTTCCAGTTGCCGGCAATCAGCTTGTGTTTCATGCTGCACCCCACGTCAGGACGATCTTGCCAATATGCTGGTTGGACTCCATCAAGGCATGCGCGCGTGCGGCGCCGCTCAACCCCGCGGCGTCCACATGCAGAGCGGAAAAGGTACTGTGGATCACCGGCTTTATCTTTCCAGCCTCGATCAGCGGCCAGACGTTCTTCAGGCACGCCTGGGCAATCGCCTGCTTGAAGTCAACGGAGCGCGGGCGCAGGGTCGACCCAGTCACGGTCAGGCGCCGACGCAGCAGCATCCCGGCATTGAACTCGCACTTGACTCCACCCTGCACGGCAATGATCACCAGCCGGCCGTCCTCGGCCAGGCAGTCGATCTCCCTGGCCACGTAATCGCCGGCCACCATGTCCAGCACCACGTCGACACCACGTCCCTGCGTCAACCGCCGGACCTCCTGGACGAAATCATGGGTCTTGTAATTGATGGCGTGGTCCGCACCAAGGCCAGTGCAGGCGGCACACTTCTCGTCGCTGCCGGCGGTTGCCAGCACGGTGCATCCCATCGCCTTCGCGAGCTGGACCGCGGTCACACCGATGCCGCTCGAGCCACCCTGCACGAGCAGGGTTTCGCCTTTGCGCAAGCCGGCCCGGTCAAACACATTGCTCCAGACCGTGAAAAATGTTTCCGGCAGGGACGCCGCCTCGACATCACTCAGGCCGCGCGGCACCGGCAGGCACTGGCCAATGGGCGCCACGCAGTATTCGGCGTAACCGCCGCCTGCGACCAGCGCACACACCCGGTCTCCCAGCTTGAATCCGGCGTGCGCCAGTTCCTGGTCGTCCCCGAGTTCTACGACACCTGCGACTTCGAGCCCGGGAATATCCGACGCGCCCGCAGGCACCGGGTAGTTGCCGGTACGCTGGAGCACGTCGGGCCGGTTGATGCCACTTGCCAGCACGCGAATGCGCAGCTCGCCGGGACCGGGCAACGGCATCGGCCGTTCGCCCGGGCGCAGGACTTCAGGCGCGCCATAAGCGGCGATTTCAATCACATGCATGGTCGTCCTCCCGTGGCCCGATGCGCCCGATCCGACGCCGGCGGCTTCGCGCGGTCGCGCAAGTCAACCCTGGTCGGAGCCATGGCCGGCAGGCTGCAGCTGGCGGTCCAGCAAGGCCTTCATCGACAGCTTGACGCGTCCCTTTTCGTCGGTCTCGAGCACCTTGACCTTGACGATCTGGCCCTCACTCAGGTAGTCCGTCACCTTCTCGACCCGTTCATGGGCGATCTGGCTGATGTGCAACAGGCCGTCCTTGCCGGGCAACAGGTTCACCAGCGCCCCGAAGTCCAGGATCTTGGTGATCGCGCCTTCGTAGACCTTGCCGATTTCGACCTCGGCCGTGATTTGCGCAATGCGCCGCTTGGCTTCTTCTGCCTTCGCCGGGTCGGTCGACGCGATCGTGATCGTGCCGTCCTCGTCGATGTTGATCTGGGTGCCGGTCTCCTCCGTCAGGGCACGGATCACCGAACCGCCCTTGCCGATGACGTCGCGGATCTTGTCGGGATTGATCTTCATCGTGAACAGACGGGGCGCGAAATTCGACACCTCGGTCTTGGCCTCGGACATGGCTTCCTGCATCTTGCCCAGGATGTGCATGCGGGCTTCCTTGGCCTGCGCCAACGCAACCTGCATGATCTCGCGGGTGATGCCCTGGATCTTGATGTCCATCTGCAGCGCGGTGATGCCGTTGGTGGTACCGGCCACCTTGAAGTCCATGTCGCCCAGGTGGTCCTCGTCGCCCAGGATGTCGGTCAGCACGGCAAAACGGTTGCCGTCCTTGATCAGGCCCATCGCGATACCTGCGACATGCGCCTTCATCGGCACGCCGGCGTCCATCAGGCTCAAGCAGCCACCGCAGACCGAAGCCATCGAGGACGAGCCGTTCGACTCGGTGATCTCGCTGACAACGCGCATCGTGTACGGGAACTCCTCCTTGGTCGGCAACACGGCGATGAGCGCGCGCTTGGCGAGCCGGCCGTGGCCGATTTCACGCCGTTTCGGGCTACCGACACGACCGGTCTCGCCAGTGGCGAAAGGAGGCATGTTGTAGTGCATCATGAAGCGGTCTTCATAGTCGCCGGACAACGCATCGATGCGTTGTGCGTCGCGTTCTGTGCCCAGTGTGGTCACCACCAGCGCCTGCGTTTCTCCCCGCGTGAACAGGGCCGAACCGTGGGTGCGCGGCAACACGCTGTTGCGGATTTCGATGGCACGCACGGTACGCGTGTCGCGGCCATCGATGCGTGGCTCACCGGCCAGGATCTGGCTGCGCACCAGGCCCGCCTCGATGTCGAACAACATGCCTTCGACCTTGACCGGGTCGAAGGTCGCGCCCTCCGCCTTCAACGCGGACATCACGCCGGCATAGGCTGAACGGCAGGCCTGCGTGCGCGCCTGCTTGTTGCGAATCTGGTACGCGGCGGCGAGTTTTTCACCCGCCAGCGCGCCCACCTTGGCAATCAGCGCGTCGTCCTTGGCCGGGGCCTTCCAGTCCCACACCGGCTTGCCCGCGTCGCGGACCAGTTCATGGATCGCATTGATCGCGATGTTGCCCTGCTCATGCCCGAACACCACGGCGCCGAGCATGATTTCTTCCGACAACTGCTTGGCTTCGGACTCGACCATCAGCACTGCGGCCTCGGTGCCGGCCACCACCAGATCGAGGGTGGACTCCTTGCGGGCGGTCTGGCCCGGGTTCAGCACATAGGCGCCATTCACATAACCGACGCGCGCCGCGCCAATCGGGCCGCCGAACGGCACTCCGCTGATCGACAGGGCGGCGCTGGTGGCGATCAGGGCTGCAATGTCGGCGTCCACTTCCGGATTCAGCGACAACGTGTGCACGACCACATGCACTTCGTTGAAGAAGCCTTCCGGGAACAGCGGACGGATCGGGCGATCGATCAGCCGGCTGGTAAGGGTCTCGAACTCACTGGGGCGGCCTTCGCGCTTGAAGAAGCTGCCCGGGATCTTGCCGGCGGCATAGGTCTTCTCGAGGTAGTCGACCGTCAACGGGAAGAAGTCCTGGCCCGCCTTGCCTTCGGTCTTCGCGACGACCGTGGCCAGCACCACGGTGCCGTCCATGTCGAGCAATACGGCGCCACCGGACTGGCGGGCGATCTCGCCGGTTTCCATGGTGACGGTGTTGGAACCCCATTGGAAGGATTTCGTGACTTTGTTGAACATGCTCATGGCAATTACTCCTGGACAAATATGGGAGGTGTCGGCCACCTCACCTGAGCCCCGGGGTCAACGTGGCAGAACACGATGCCATTCCAGTGAAATTCGACCCGACGGCGCAAATCTCCCTGGAATGACACAGCTTCGCTCTGCTCCCGTTTCAGCCATGACCGCCATGCTTCACAAATGCGCGTCAATGCAAAAACTTGGTTTTCCCCGAATTACTGGTAAACAACAAAGCGCCTGAGCCAGGCAACCAACTCAGACGCTTGTCGTTCGTGCACCAATGTCCAGCCGCTTACTTGCGCAGGCCGAGTTTGGCAATCAGCGCGCTATAACGCTCGGCATCCTTGGACCGCAGGTAGTCCAGCAGCTTGCGCCGGCGGCTGACCATGCGCAGCAACCCGCGACGGCCGTGGTGGTCCTTGGCGTGGGTCTTGAAGTGCGGCGTGAGTTCGTTGATGCGGGCGGTCAACAGGGCGACCTGGACTTCGGGACTGCCGGTGTCGCCGGCCTGGCGCGCATTGTCCTTGACGACAGCGGCCTTGATGCTGGATGCAATCATTTCAATTTTCCGTAGATGGGTCCGGCAGTGGTTGCCAGGGCCCCGTTGGTACAACTTGCGTCGGGCGCTGGAACTGCCCCCGACGTGCGCTTGCGGTATGCAAAGCCTTGCGATTATAACCCGCGCCGATCGGCCGGCGGCCGCATCACGGAACCAGCCAGCGTCGGAGGCGGTCAACGCCCTGGCCCAGCCGCGCCAGGTCCCTGGACGCGAAACACCAGCGCAACCAGCTGCCCGCCTGCGCCTGCGGGCTGGCGTCGAAGGCGGCGCCAGGCGCCAGGCCCAACCCCGCCTCGACCACCAGCCGCTTGGCCGTCGACAACGAGTCGTCATGTCCGGCCAGCCGGAAGAACGCATACATGCCGCCACTGGCCGGCGCCACCTGCACACCGGCGGTGGCCTGCAGCAGCGGCACCAGGGTGTCGCGGCATTGTTTGAGGTGCGCCACCAC
>JANMYG010000318.1:0-2269 GCA_031381865.1 Betaproteobacteria bacterium
GACGGGCTCGCACCGACCCGCCATTCGGTGAAGACCAAGTCCGAGCTGGCGGCCCACTTCGACCGCGACAAGGGCCGGATCACCTTCAGCGCCAACACTCCCGAGGCGGTGTTGCTGCCGGGCGCGCAGGACCGGCTGAGCATATTCATGCAGCTGGCGGCGATGGTGGCCGGCGAACCCGCCCGGTACGCCGCCGGCACCACGATCGCGCTGCAGACGGTCAACCAGCGCTCGGCCGAGCCCTGGGTGTTCGCCGTGGAAGAGCCGGAAACCCTGCACCTTCCGGGCGGTGCGCTGGCCAGCCTGAAGCTGGTGCGCCTGCCGCGCAAGGAATTCGACCAGAAGATCGAGCTCTGGCTCGCCCCGGCGCTGTCCTACCTGCCGGCGCGCATCCGCGTCACGGAGCCCAACGGCAACTTCCTCGACCTGCAGTGGCGCTCCACGTCCGCGCCCTGACCGGCGTCGGCAAAGTATTCGCGTGCGGGTCTGCCGGCGGCACTTGAATTCGCCGCGGTTGTTGCCAAGTGCCTGTGAACGACCCTTCAGGGACAATGCCCCATGCACACCTTATACGACTCCGATTCGTTCTCCGTGACCCACATGCTGGCCGACGCGCCGTACGGCGACGCGCCCGCGCCTGCGCTGGCCGAAGCGGAACAGCCGGAGAAACCGGTGCCCGTGATGGCGCGCCACGGGTTCGAGATCATCGACAAGCGGGTCGGCAAGGAGGTCTACCTCGACGGTTCCTGGGCTGAACTGTTCCAGCAGAAGATTGCCGCCTGGCAGGTCAAGACCCCGACCCAGGAAGAGGTCGAGGACACGCTGGACGGCTACGCCGGACTGGCGCAGAACCCGGTCGTCATGCACTGAGCGGGTCTGCGTTCAGCATCGCCGGGAACCATCACTTGCCACACGCAGGACGCCCATGACGCGCACGGCGGCAGGCGGCCTCGCCCTGGCGTTTTGCGGCCTGTTGGCGGGCTGCGCCCCACCACTTCCCCCCGTGCGGTCGCCATTCTCCGCCCTGCGGCGGTGCGCGGTGGGGGGGTTGGTTGACCACCACGACGCGCCCGACCACCAGCGCCTGCAGCGTGCGGTGGTGCTGGAGCTGGCGCGGCGGCAACAACTGGCGGCGCTGGCGATGGAAATGGCGGAGCAGGGCCGTTCCACCGCCGGGCTGGCGCGCGATGCAACCGATGCCCAGGCGCAGGCCGCGCTGCACTGGAACGACGGCGCGTGGTCGTGGTCCGCGTACGGCCCGGTGGTGATGGCCGCAGTGCGCAACGGCGTGCCGGTGCTCGGCGCCAACCTGCCGCGGGGTGCGATGCGCGCGGCCATGGCCAACTCCACGCTCGACACCCACCTCGCGCCCGGCGGCCTGGTTCAACAACACGACAACATCCGTTCCGGCCACTGCATGTTGTTGCCCGAAAGCCAGGTCGCACCCATGGCACGGATCCAGATCGCGCGCGATGCGGCCATGGCCCAAACCGCGATGGCGGCGACACAACCCGGAAAATCGGTGCTGCTGGTGGCCGGTGGCGCGCATGTGTCGCGCGCGCTCGGCGTGCCCACCCATTTGCCTGCCGGCGTGCGCGCCAGGACCATTCTTGCCGTCGCCGGCCGGCCGGATGGCGCCGCGGCGTCAAGCGCCGACCTGGTGTGGCAGACCCCCGAGTTGCCACCCCGGGACCATTGCGCCGGCCTGCAGCAGCGGCTGAAAAAATGACGGCCTGCGCCGGGGTTCAAACCCGCGCGTAGACGCAGAACACGCCGTCGGGCTGGGCGGAGGTCGCATAGTGCCGGTCGTGGCCGAAGGCCAGCTCGGTGATACGGCCGCAATCCATCAGCGCAGCCAGCTTGTCCTTGAAACCCAGCGACCCGAAAACCTCCAGCTTGACCGTGAACGCGAACGGCGCGCCCGGCCTGAGCACGCGGAACAACTCGTCCAGGCAGTCGGCGCCCACATGCCCGTGGGTGAAGGTGCCGCAGCAGGTGGCGCCGGCGTAACAGTCATCGCCGATGGCCAGTGGCAGGTTCAGGTCGGCCGTGATGAAGTCGCGGTAGACGCCGCGGCGCTGCGCGACCTGCATCATCTCGGGCGACACGTCGAGCCCGTCGATGGTCTGAAAACCGCATTCGGCCAGGCTTTGGCCGAGCAGCCCGGTACCGCACCCGACGTCGAGCACTGCGCCGGCGCGCTCCGCCAGGTGGCTCGCCAGCATCTTCGCCACGGTGGCCGGCGACTGGTAGTGCAGCCCGCGCAGCA
>JANMYG010000329.1:0-9150 GCA_031381865.1 Betaproteobacteria bacterium
TGAGCGTAGAGAGCGCAGCGAACGCAGCGAGTTCCGCGGCCCGACCCCTGGGCGAGTACCGCAGGGCAGTCGACGCGTTCAGCGGAGACCGCCCCAGCATGAGCCACCGCCGGGTGCCGCCTGGCGCGAGGCGCGCCAACGCGAGGTAGTTGGTGGTCGGGAAGCAACGACCGCAATGGGCTGAATGCAGACAATCAAACGGCCCGCTCGCTCCGCGCGTCGGGCACCGGGCCAAACACATTGGAGCAACTGAAATGGTCAGTCGATTACATGCCAAGGCCGCGGCCACCGGCCGGGAGATCGTCAACATCACGCCCGAGCGCGCGGGCTGGACGCATGTCGGTTTTCGTGCCATCCGCCTCGCGGCGAACGAAGTGGAGTCGATCTCCACCGGCACGCGGGAGTTGTGCCTGGTGGTGCTTGCCGGACAGGTCGACGTCAGCGTGGATGGTCACACCTATGCCAACCTGGGCACGCGCGCGAGCGTGTTCGACACCGTCTCGCCCGCCGCCGTGTATGTGCCGCCGGGCAAATCGCTGGTCGTGCGCGCCGTGCGCGATGCAGAGCTCGCCCTTTGCACGGCGCCCGCGGATGCATCGCCGCGGGTGGTGCGCCTGATCGATCCGGCCAGCATGCGGCGCAGCGTGCGTGGAAAAGGCAGCAACACGCGTTACGTCTGCGACATCCTGCCGCACGACGACCCCACCGCCGCGCACCTGCTGGTGGTCGAGGTCGTGACCCCAGCCGGCCATTCGTCGAGTTACCCGCCGCACAAACACGACAGCGAGACACCACCGGACGAAACCCAACTGGAGGAAACCTTCTACCACCGCCTCGACCCGCCGCAGGGATTTGCGTTCCAGCGTGTCTACACCGACGACCGCAGCATCGACGAAGCCTGCGCGGTCGAGGACCATGATGTAGTGATGGTGCCGCGCGGATACCACCCGGTGGTGGCGCCGCACGGCTACGACCTGTATTACCTCAATGTGATGGCTGGGCCGAAACGGCTATGGGTATTTCGCAACGACCCGGCACACGAATGGATGCTGCGCTGAACCACCGGCGCCTGGTACCGAATAACGTTCGCTGGACCGGATCCGTTGCGGCCGGGCGTGGCCGGGCAAACCTTGGTGTTTGAAGACATGAACCATACGCACTGCGCCTGGCCTGCCCCGGGCTTGGCCTGCCCTGATGGGCTTTGGCGTTCAAACACAAGGACCGTTCACCCTGAGCCCGTCGAAGGGCCGAGCGGCTTCGACAAGCTCAGCCCGAACGGATCTTGCCGATTCAACGCAATTTGGTATGAGGCAGTCGAAGGGGCGAAGGATCAAAAGGTTGCTGCCTTGATGCATCGAAGCGTTGAAGCCTTGAACAGACGCGCCGCCGTGCGCATGACGAAACTGTAGATCGGAAGGACCACCAATGACTGAACTGATGCGCGCGATCGAGCAGATCGTCCGTGCTGCCGGGGACCTGATGCGCACCGCCTTCAACGCGCCCGAACGCCCGGCCTATTCGCTCAAGGGGCAGCAGGACTACCTGACCGTGACCGATGGTGCGGTGGAGCAGTTCGTGCGCGAGCAGATCGCGCGGCGTTTCCCGGGGGACGGTGTTCTGGGCGAAGAGGCCGGTGGGGCGGTGGACGCAGCGCGCCTGTGGATCGTCGACCCGATCGACGGCACGGCCAATTTCGCGCGCCAGATTCCGCATTTCTGCATTTCGCTGGGCCTCATGGTCGACGGCCGCATCGAGGCCGGTGCAATTTATGAGCCGATGCACGACGAGTTGTATATCGCGCAACGCGGCATGGGTGCCTGGCTCAACGGGTTGCGCATGCGGGTCAGCCGCGTGGCCGAACTCACCGCGGCCACCGTGGAGATCGGCTGGTCCACCCGCATCCCGGTGCAAACCTATCTGGAGATGGCCGGAAAAGCCGCCCATGCCGGATGCTCGGTGCGCCGCGCCGGTTCGGGCTCGCTCGGGCTGGCGTATGTGGCCGCCGGCCGGACCGAGGGTTATGCCGAGCCGCATATCAATGCCTGGGACGTCGCCGCCGGCTTGTTGCTGGTCACCGAGGCAGGCGGGCACACCAACGATTTCTGGGCCGACGACGGCTTGCGCGTCGGCAACCCGGTGCTGGCCACCAACGCGGCGCTCGCGCCGACGCTCAGCGCGTTGACCGGTATCGCGCTGGCGGCGTGATACAGGCCGGCGTTCCAGGATATGGACCGTTCGCCATGGGCTTGGAATGAACTGACTCCGGCGTGTCCTGTGCTTGACCTGTCCTGAGCCTGTCCTGAGCCCGGCCTGTCCTCGGCCTGCCGAAGGGTCGACCGGCTTCGACAAGCCCGGACCGAACGGGTCCTGGCCATCCACGCGAATTGGCCTCAGTCGCCCAACAGCACCACATCCCCTTCGCCGAAAGCGACTGCTACCGACGTACCGGCCGCAAACGGCGCATCGGTGTCGGCCGAGGTGACGAACAAGTCGCCCAGCGGGGTCTGCACCATGTACTCCATCTGGTCGCCGACATAGGTCGCCTTCTGGATCACGGCTTGCAGCGCGTTCGCGCTGCCGGGGGGCAACAAGGCAACCCGGTTCGGCCGCACCGCCACATGGCGCTGCGTGGCGCTGCCTTCGCACTGGTTGGTCTGCAAGGTCAGCGCGCCCAGGCGCACGGTGGCCTGCTCACCCTGCACCGACGCCACTTCGCACGGCAGCACGTTGGCCCCGCCAATGAAGTCGGCCACGAAACGCGTGCGCGGGCGGTCGTGCAATTCGCGCGGGCTGCCTTTTTGCGCGATGGTCGCGTTGCTCATCACGACCACGGTGTCGGAGACGGCGAGCGCCTCTTCCTGGTCATGTGTGACGTACACCACCGTCAGGCCGAGCGACTGCTGCAGGTCGCGGATCTCCTGGCGCACATAACGCCGCAGCTTGGCGTCCAGGTTCGACAGCGGTTCGTCGAACAGCAGCACCCGGGGTTCCAGCACGATGGCGCGCGCCACCGCCACGCGCTGCTGCTGGCCGCCGGAGAGCTCATTCGGATAACGCGCACTCAGCACACCCAGCCCGAGTTGCTTGAGCACGTCGTTGGCCTTGCTCGCCACCACTTCCTTGGCAAATCCCGACACCTGCAAACCGTATGACACGTTTTGCAGCACCGTCATGTGCGGGAACAGCGCATAGGACTGGAACACCATGGACACATCGCGCGCGGTGGCGGGCAGCCGGGTCACGTCATCGTCGCCGATGAAGATGCGCCCGCTGCTGGCCATCTCGAGCCCGGCGATCATGCGCAGGGTCGTGGTCTTGCCGCAACCCGAGGGACCCAGCAGCGTGACCAGCGTGCCGGCGGGAAAGTCGAGTGAGATCTGGTCCACCGCCGTCACGTTGCCACCATAACGCTTGGTGACCTTGTCGAAGACCACGCGGGCCGGTCCCTTGCGAGTCGATGCGTTCATGCGCCTCCTGCGAGCATTGAAGAATCCTGGCCCATGCCGCGCCGCCCCAGGCGCCGGGTGCCGACGATCCACTGGAACACGCCGATCGCCGCCAGCATCACCAGTATCAGCACCGTGGAATAGGCGATCGCCACGCCGTACTCGTTGTTCTCGACCCGCCCGATGATGTAGCTGGTGGCCATGTCGTGCTTGGCGCTGACCAGGAAGATCACCGCGCTGATGGCGGTCATGCTGCGCACGAAGCTGTACACCAGCGCCGACAGGATGGCCGGGCGGATCAGCGGCAGCGTGATGCGCCGGAAGGTGGTCCAGGAGTCGGCACCGAGCGTGAGCGAGGCTTCGTCCAGGCTCTTGTCGATCTGCGACAGCGAGGCGATGCCGGAACGCACGCCCACCGGCATGTTGCGGAACACGAAACAGATCACCAGGATCGCGGCCGTGCCGGTGAGCTCGATCGGCGGCACGTTGAAGGCGATGATGTAGCTCACGCCGATCACCGTGCCCGGGATCGCGAAGCTGAGCATGGTGCCGAACTCGAACGTGCGCTTGCCGTGGAATTCCTGGCGCGTCAGCAGCCAGGCGGTGATCAGCCCGATGGCGGCGGTGAGCGGCGCGGAGATGGCGGCGATCTGCAGCGTGGTCCAGAAGCTGCTCCAGGCCGACCCCTGCCACTGCAGGCCGAACTCGCCGAAGGCGATCGAGAACGCCCCGATGTAGTGCTTGAAGGTGAGCGTGTTGTCGCGCCCCCACAGCTGCACGAAGCTGCCGTAGACGATCATCAGGTACACCACCACCGTGAACAGCGCCCACAGCGTGGTGATCACGCCGACCGGCACGGCGATGCGCCGCGGCAGCGGGGGATGCATGCCGCCGTCGCCCTTGCCGCTGACCGAGGTGTAGCTGCGCCGCCCCAGCCAGCGCTGCTGCAGGTAGAACGCGCCAATGGTGAAGGCCAGCAGGATGATGGCCAGCACCGCCGCCTGCGCCTGGTCGTTCTGCGAACCGACGACCGAGAAGAAGATCTCGGTCGACAACACGTTGAAGTTGCCACCCAGCACCAGCGGGTTGCCGAAGTCGGCCATGCTCTCGATGAAACCGAGCAGGAAGGCGTTGGCCAGCCCCGGGCGCATCAGCGGCCAGGTGACCGACCGGAAGGTCTCCCAGGCACCGGCGCGCAGGGTCTGCGCCGCCTCCTCGAGCGAGGGGCTGATCGCCTCCACCACGCCGATCAGCACCAGGAACGCGATCGGCGTGAACGACAGCAGCTGCGCGATCAGCACGCCCGAGAAGCCGTACACCCAGCGCGTGGACTCCAGCCCGGTTTGCGCCGCGACGAACTGGGTCACGTTGCCCGACAGGCCGAACAGCAGGATGATGGCCAGGCCGATCACGAACGGCGGCGTGATGATGGGCAGCAGCGACAGCGACTTGATGAAGCCGCGAAAACGCACTCCGGTGCGGGTCAGCACCAGTGCAAACGCCAGGCCGAGCAGGGTCGACAACAGGCCGACCGTGAGCGCCAGCACCAGCGTGTTCCAGGCCACGCCGCACGTGGTGCCCCCATACAGGCAGCCCAGGCGCCAGATCTTGGGGTCGCCCAGGCGCTGCAGGAACGGCGCCAGCGCCCAGCCCCCGCCCTCGCCCTTGAACGGGAGCACCAGCATCTGCAGCACGGGCAGGCCGATGAACAGCAGGGTCAGCGCGATGACAAGCCCGAGCGAGCCGGAGACGAACGCATCGCCCGCCACCAGACCGCGCAGCGCCAGGCCGCGCGTGAGCAGGAACAGGAAACTCGCCGCGACGACGAGGGCGCCGTAGCCCATGCCGAACTGGCGCTGCTCGGTGGCACCCAGCCAGTCGTTGAGCCACTGCGTGGTCCAGCCGCGCAGCCCGAACAGGAAGCCCTGCGCCAGCATGTAGGTGATGCCGAGCACGCCCAGCGCCACCAGCACGCGCCCCAGCAGCGCCGCCGGTGGCCGCAGCAGCGTGGTGACCAGAGCCGCCAGCGCGACCGCCAGCAACGGTAGCAGCCACAGGCTCGCGCCCTGGAGCCACAGGAACAGCGCCGGCGCAGACAACGGCGCCAGCGGATAACCGCCGAGCAGCCAGCGGGCGCTCCAGAAACCGTCCTCGATGGCATACCACGGCAGCACGAACAACCCGACCAGCGCGCATGCGACGATGCCAACGGCCTGGCTGTCCAGGCGTTGCGCTAGCGGCACGGGCGCGCGGGCGATGATGGTGGCGGGCTCAGGCTGGCGGGGCGGCCATCAGCGCGGCAGCGAACCGATCTCGTCGTCCCACTTCTTGAGCAGGCGGCGGCGTTCGGCGGCCGAGCCGTACTTCACGAAGTCGTAGTTGATCAGCTTGATCTTGGCCAGGTCGGGCGCCTTGGGCGAACTCTTGGCGGCCTTGTTCGACGGCACCTGGAACGATTTGACGTCCTTGGCTTTGTCCTGGAACTCGGCCGTGAGCGCGAATTCGTAGAACTTCTTGGCGTTCTCCAGGTTGCGCGCGCCCTTGATGATGCTCATCGATCCGATCTCGTAACCCGTGCCCTCGCACGGCACCACCGACTTGATCGGGAATCCGGCGTCGGCCACCGCCACCGAATCGTGCACGAACACGATGCCGATCACGGTCTCGCCCGCGCCGGCGGCCTTGATCGGCGCCGAACCCGACTTGGTGTACTGGTTGATGTTGGCGTGCAGCGCCTTCATGTAGTCGAACGCCTCCTTCTCGCCGAACAGCTGCACCAGCGTGGCCAGCATGGTGTAGGACGTGCCCGAGGAGTTGGGGTTGGCCACCTGGATCTTGCCCTTGTAGACCGGCTTGATCAGGTCCTTCCAGCAGGCCGGCACTGGCAGGCCCTGCTTCTTGAGCAGTTCCTCGTTGTAGCCGTACCCGAGCGCGCCGGAATAGATGCCCACGGTGCGCACCTTCGACGCCACCGCCTGGCGGTTCGCCCATTCGTGCAGTTGCTCGCGCATCGGCGATATGTAGGCATCGGTCAGGCCCTCCTCGGCGGCCTGCAGGTGCGGGTCGCCGGTGCCACCCCACCAGATGTCGCCGCGCGGGTTCGACGACTCGGCCTTGACCTGGGCATAGGTTTCACCCGAGCTCTTGCGCGTCAGGTCGACCGTGATGCCGGTCTTCTTCTCGAACTCGCGTTTCGCCAGCTGGCACCAGGCCTCGTCGGAGCTGCAATACAAGGTCAGCCGGCCCTGGGCAAAAGACGGCGCGGCCAGCAGGCCGAGCGCCAGGGCAAGCAAAGCGGAAATGGTGGAACGACGCATGGAAAGCCTCCGGAAATGTGGCGCGGAAAACCGGTGACGCCAATCGGTCACCGCCGCCGCCACCTTAGTCAGCCGCACGCACCGGGTCAATGCGTACAAACCAGCACTGGCACGGCCCCCTGCCGCCGCCCGCGCCAGCACGCCATGGCCGCACGGCCGAGCGCCTCAGGCCCGGTTCGTCGCCGCCACCAACTGCTCGAGCTTGGCGCGGGCGGCGCCGGACTCGATCGCCGCGCGCGCCAGTACGATGCCGCTACTGATGGAGTCGGCGACGTTGGCCGCATACAGTGCCGCGCCGGCGTTGAGGACGACGATGTCCTTGGCCGCACCGGGATGGTTGTCGAGCACGCCCAGCAGCATGGTCTTGGACTGCTGCGCGTCCTCGACCTTGAGGGCGCGGTTGCTGGCCATCACCATGCCGAAGTCTTCCGGATGGATCTCGTACTCGGTGATTTCGCCATCGCGCAGTTCTCCGACCATCGTCGCCGCGCCCAGGCTCAGTTCATCCATGCCGTCCTTGCCGTACACGACGACCGCGTGTTCCGCACCCAGGCGCTGCAGCGCGCGCACCTGGATACCCACCAGGTCGGGGTGGAACACCCCCATCAGGATGTTGGGCGCGCTGGCCGGGTTGGTCAACGGGCCGAGCAGGTTGAAGATGGTCTTGATGCCGAGCTCCTTGCGCACCGGCGCCACGTTCTTCATCGCCGGGTGGTGGTTGGGCGCGAACATGAACCCGACACCGACCTCGTCGATGCACTGCGCTATTGCGGAGGGCGACAACTGGATGTTGATGCCCAGCGCCTCCATCACGTCGGCGCTGCCGCTCTTGCTGCTGACGCCTCGGTTGCCGTGTTTGCTGACCTTGGCGCCTGCCGCCGCCGCCACGAACATGGCGCAGGTCGAGATGTTGAAGGTGTGCGAGCCGTCGCCGCCGGTACCCACGATATCGACCAGATGGGTGCGGTCGGCCACATGCACCTTGGTCGAGAACTCGCGCATCACCTGCGCCGCCGCGGTGATCTCGCCGATGGTCTCTTTCTTGACGCGCAGGCCGGTGATCAGCGCGGCCATCATCACCGGCGACAACTCGCCACCCATGATCATCCGCACCACGTGCAGCATTTCGTCATGGAAGATCTCACGGTGCTCGATGGTGCGCGTCAGTGCTTCCTGGGGGCTGATCTTGTGGCTGTCGGGCATGCTGGGGACTCCTGGTTGTTTCAGTGGATGGGGTTGTCGGCAAGGGCCAGCCGGACGCCGAAATAAACGAACAGGGCGCCGGCGCCGCGTTCCAGCCAGCGCATGCCGCGTCGCACGGTTTTCATGCGCCCAGACATCCAGGCCGCGCCCAGCCCATACGCCATGTTGACCGGAATCGCGTTGAGATTGAACACCAGGCCCAGCAGCAGGAACGCGAGTGTCTTGTCGGGTGCGTCGGGGCGGATGAACTGCGGCAGGAACGCCAGAAAAAACAGCGCCACCTTGGGGTTCAGTGCGTTGGTCCAGAAGCCGCCCAGGAACACCTTGCGCAGGTGGTGGGCACTGCCGCCGACCCGGACCGCGCCCGGCCCCGGCTGCGCATCGGGCTGGACGCCACGGGTACTGGCCAGCAGCATCGAGGCGCCGACATAGACCAGGTACGCGGCACCCAGCCACTTGAGCAGCGTGAACGCGCTGGCGGATGCGGCAACCAGCGCGCTCAGGCCGATGGTCGCAGCGGCGATATGCACAAAACAACCGGCCGTGATGCCCAGCGCCGCGACCGCGCCGGAGCTGCGCCCGCCGCGCAAGCCGCAGGCCACGATGTACAACACGTCCGGTCCGGGCGTCAGGTTCAGCAGCAGGCCGGCGGCGATGAACAGTCCCAGATGGTCTATGCCCGAAAACATGGCGCGGCGTTGGTTGTTGGAAGGATCAGTGGTGCGAAGGTCGGCCGATGGCGCGCAGGCGCTCAGCGCGCGAAGAACCCGCGGATCACCTCGACCGCGCGATCGACGCCCGCGGCGTCCACGTCCAGGTGGGTCACGAAGCGCAACCGGTACAGGCCGGTGGCGAGGATGCCGTGGGCGTCGATCGCGCGATCGAGGTGATCCGCGGGTTCTTCGCGCGCTGAGCGCCTGTGCGCCGCCGGCCGACCTTCGCACCACTGACCCCTCCGACAACCAAAGCCGCGCCATGTTTTCGGGCATCGACCACCTGGGACTGTTCATCGCCGCCGGCCTGCTGCTGAACCTGACGCCCGGACCGGACGTGTTGTACATCGTGGCCAGCGGCTTGCGCGGCGGGCGCAGCTCCGGCGCGGTTGCGGCGCTGGGCATCACGGCCGGTTGTTTCGTGCATATCGCCGCTGCGACCATCGGCCTGAGCGCGCTGGTTGCCGCATC
>JANMYG010000336.1:0-5764 GCA_031381865.1 Betaproteobacteria bacterium
TTGAGCGACGGGATCGCGCCCATGAGGCCGCGCGTGTAGGGGTGCACCGGGGCGCTGATCACGTCCTGCACCGGGCCGATCTCGACGATGCGCCCGGCATACATCACGGCGACACGGTCGGCCGTCTCGGCGATCACGCCCATGTCGTGCGTGACCAGCAGCATCGCCGTGCCCTGCTCGCGGCACAAGCGGCGCAGCAACTGCAGCACCTGCGCCTGTATCGACACGTCGAGCGCGGTGGTGGGCTCGTCCGCGACGATGAGCCTGGGTTCCGCGCACAGGGCCAGCGCGATCACGATGCGCTGGCGCATGCCGCCCGAGAACTGGTGCGGGTAGGCGGTGAATCGGGCCTCCGGCGCCGGTATGCCGACGGCCCGCATCAGCGCCAGCGCGCGTTGCGTCGCCTCGTCGTGGGACACCGGCAAATGGGTGCGGATGGTCTCGATCAGCTGGTCGCCGATCTGCAGCAGCGGGTTCAGGCTCATGAGCGGGTCCTGGAACACGGCGCCGATCTCCTTGCCGCGGATGCGCCGCATCTCGCGTTGCGGCAGGTTGTCGATGCGCCGCTCACCGAGCCGGATCTCGCCCGCCGCCACGCGCCCCGGGGGGTCGAGCAGCCCCAGGATCGCCATGCCGGTGAGCGACTTGCCGGCACCCGACTCGCCGACGAAACCGAGGATCTCGCCGGGCGCAATCTGGAACGAAATGTCGTCCAGCGCCAGCAACAGGCCGCGCCGCGTGGGGATTTCCACGCGCAGGCCCTGGACCCGCAGCAAAGGTGTGGTGGTGGTCATGGCAGCTTCACTTGAGCTTGGGGTTGAAGACGTCGCGCAGCCAGTCGCCCAGCAGGTTGATCGCCAGCACGAGGATCACCAGGCACACGCCGGGCATCACGGTGACCCACCATTCGCCCGAGAACAACACCTCGTTGCCGATGCGGATCAGGGTGCCCAGCGAGGGCGAGGTGGGGGGAACACCGAGACCGAGAAAACTCAGCGTGGCCTCGGTCAGGATGCCCAGGCCCAGCGACAGGGTGGCGATCACCAGCACCGGCCCCAGCACGTTGGGCAACACATGCTTGAACAGTATGCGCAGCGGGCCCATGCCGATCAGTTTGGCGGCGTGTACGTAGTCCTTGGATTTCTCGACCAGCGTGGCGCCGCGCACGGTGCGCGCGTACTGCACCCAGGTCGAGATGCCGATGGCGAACACCACCACGAACAGCGCCAGCTGCTCGTGCACCGAACGCGGCAACAGGGCGCGCGACAGGCCGTCGATCAGCAGCGCCACCAGGATGGTGGGGAAACTCAGCTGCATGTCGGCCAGCCGCATGATCAGGTTGTCGATGCGGCCACCGGCGTAGCCGCTGACCAGGCCCAGCGTGACGCCGACCACGAGCGAAAACAACGTGGCGCAAAAACTCACCAGCAGCGAGATGCGCAGCCCGAACATCAGCACCGACAGCAGGTCGCGCCCCTGGCCGTCGGTACCGAGCGGGAAACGCAGCTGCCCGTCGGCGAGCCAGGCCGGCGGGAGGCGCGCGTTGGCCAGTTCCAGCGCCGCCGGGTCGAACGGATTTTGCGGCGCGATCCAGGGCGCCAGCAGCGCCACCAGGATGAACAGCAGCAGCACGGCGGCCGAGACCATGGCCGAGGGCGAGCGGCGAAAGCTGTAGACGAAGTCGCTGTCCAGGAAACGGTGCCAGGTGGAGGGCGGCGCGGCTGTGGCCGCGGATGCGATGGTGTTCATGTCATGTTCCTTGGTACCGCCCGGCGCCGAATGCGCGATGGACCTGCGTCGGCGGGCGTGTTCATGCCAGCCGCACGCGCGGATCGACCCAGAAATACAGCAGGTCGACCACCGCATTGATGGTCACGAACAGCAGCGCGATCAGCATCAGGTAGGCGGCGATCACGGGGATGTCGCTGAAGGTGATCGCCTGGATGATCAGCAACCCCAGGCCGGGCCACTGGAACACCGTCTCGGTGATGATGGAAAAGGCGATCAGCGAGCCGAGTTGCAGGCCGGCGACGGTGATCACCGGTATCAGCGTGTTCTTGAGCGCATGGTGGAAATGGATCGAGCGGTCGACGATGCCGCGCGCGCGGGCGAACTTGATGTAGTCGGTGCGCAGCACCTCCATCATCTCGGAGCGCACCAGCCGCATGAACAGCGTGAGCTGGAACAGCGCCAGCGTGATCGACGGCATCACCAGCGACTGCCAGCCCTTGGCCGTCAGCATCCCGGTGGTCCAGTTGCCCAGCCTGACGACGTCGCCACGGCCGTAGGCCGGCAGCCAGTTGAGCTCGACCGCGAAGATCAGGATCAGGATGATGCCGGTCAGAAAGGACGGGATCGAAATGCCCACCAGCGAGACCACCTGCATCGTGTGCGCGAGCCAGGAGTTGCGCCGGATGCCCGCGTACACCCCCATCGGAATACCGACACCGAGCGCCAGCACGGCCGCGCACAGGCTCAGCTCCAGCGTGGCGGGCACGCGCGCCAGCAGCAGCTGGCCGACCGGCTCGAGGTTGCGGTAAGAGATGCCGAACTCGCCGCGCACGGCCAGCCCCAGGTAGCTGAAAAAGCGCAGCACCAGCGGCTGGTCCAGCCCCAGCGCGGTACGCATCGCCTGCTTCTGCGCGCCGGTGGCGGTTTCACCGAGCAGATTGTTGACCGGGTCGCCGATGTAGTTGAACAGCAGGAACGAGATGAACGACACGCCGACCATCACCAGCAGGCCGTTCCACAGACGGGTAGACAGAAAACGCAACATGGCGGGTGGCCTGGATTGGGCGCGCGGGCACCGGCAGGGGGTGCGAACGCGCGTCCTGGTGGGTGAAATGCGCTGGCGCAAGGGGCGCGGGCGCGGCGGCGTTCGGGTCGCTCAGGGCGCGCTCACCAGCCACAGGCGCATCTGGTTGTCGGGCGACTGGCGCAGCTCGACCCCCTTCTTGGAAGCCCAGGTGATCGGCTGCTGGTGCAGCGGAATGTAGGCCACGTCGTTGCGGATGATGCTGGTGGCTTCGGCCATCAGCGCGGTGCGTTTGGTGGCATCGAGTTCGGAGGCGATCTTCGGCAGGATCGCGTCGAAGGCCGGGTTCGAGTAACCGCCGGCGTTCAGGCCGCCTTCGGTCTTGGTGCGCGTGGCGGCGACGTCGGACAACAGGGCATAGGAGTCGGCCATCGGCAGGCCGGCATGGCCGATCATGTACAGCGATATGTCCTGGGTGTTCAGGCGCACGTTCCATTTGGCGACCGGTTCGATCTGCGGCGTGATCTTGACACCCACGCGCCCGAGCATCGAGATGATCGCCAGGCAGATCTGCTCGTCGTAGACATAACGGTTGTTCGGGCACTGCATGCCGACCGTGAAGCCGTTCGGATAACCGGCGTCGGCGAGCAGCTTCTTCGCGGCTTCGGCGTCGAACGGCAACGAACGCGTGTTGAGGCTCTTGGGCGCACCGTTGAGCTGTGGCGACAGCACCATGCCGGCCGGCCACGACACGCCGCGCATCACCGAGCGCTTGATGGCCTCCACGTCGATGGCCTGGTACAGCGCCTTGCGCACCCGGATGTCCTTGAACGGGTTCTTGCCCTTGACGTCGGAATACAGCAACTCGTCGCGGGCCTGGTCCATCCCCAGGAAAATGGTGCGCAGCTCCGGCCCCTGCACCACCGTGAAGGCGCCCGAGCTGTTGATGCGCGCCACGTCCTGCAGCGGCACGTTGACGGTGGCGTCGAGCGCGCCCGACAGCAGCGACGAGGTACGCGTGGCGTCCGACTGGATCGGCGTGAAGTTGACTTCGGTCAGGTTGTGGCGCGGCTTGTCCCACCACGCCGGGTTGGCAACCAGCACCGTCTTGATGTCGACCTCGCGCGACTTGAGCACGAACGGACCGGTGCCGTTGGTGTTGCGGTTGGCGAAGTTCTCCTTCTTCTGCTGCAGGTCGCTGGCTTCCTTCGCATTGTTGGCCTCGCACCAGGCCTTGCTCATCACGGTCAGGTTGAGCATTTCGTTGAGCAGCAGCGGGAACGGCGCCTTGGTCTCCACATCGACCGTGAAGGCGTCGACCTTGCGCACGTCCTTGACGTTGCCCAGGTTGAGCTTGGAGATCGAGCCGGGCGTCTGTATGCGCTGCCAGCTAAATACCACGTCGTCGGCCGTCATGGCTTCGCCGCCATGGAACTTGACGTTGCGGCGCAACTTGAAGCGCCACACGGTCGGGCTCACCGAGGTCCAGGATTCCGCCAGCGCCGGTTCGATCTCGACCTTTTCGTTGAAGCGCACCAGCCCCTCGTAGATGTTGTTCATGAACGAGTTCGTGAACGAGTTGTTGGTCGAATAGGGGTCCATCGACAGGGCGTCGGCCGAGGCGGTCCAGGTGAAAGTCTTGGCCTCGACGGCGGAGGACCCGAGGGCAATCGACAGTGCCAGCCCGATGGCGAGCAGTTGTTTTTTCATTGAGATAACTCCTTGTAGAAAAGTGGAGGTGAAAGACTCAAGCGGCCCTGGCCGCACGCGCCGGCCTGCCTTGGGCCCGCGGCTGCTCGCGCTGTGGCGCATCGGCAGCCGGCACCGCAAGCGCCTGTGCGAGATCGACGGGCCGCGGTTCGTCACCGAGGCGAAGCTGGCGCTCACAACCGAGCAGGTGCTCTTCCATCAGGCGCTCGGCGTCCTGGTGTCTGCCGGTTTCGATGGCCTGCAGGATTTCCAGGTGCTCGTGCACCGAGCAGGTGTTGGTGCCGGGCACGTCGTACAACGCGACCATCAGCGAGGTCTGGGAGACCACGCGCTTGAGGTGCTCTTCGAGCGAAGCATTGCCGGTGGCGGCCGCCAGGTCGAGGTGGAACTTGCCCGCCAGCCGGATGTAACGCGAGGTGTCGCCGGCGCGGTTGGCCTCGCGCTCTTCGCCCACTTGCCGGCGCACCGTGTCGATCCAGGGCCGGCAGTCGCATTTGGCCAGGCTGCGCACGACGCCAGCCTCCAGGATGCGGCGCAGCGCGTAAACGTCGCGCGTGGTGCCGACCGACGGCCGTGCCACGAAGGCGCCCCGGTTGGGAATCTGTTCGACCAGATGGTCACCGGCCAGCCGGTCGAGCACCTTGCGCAGCGTGCCGCGCGAGGTGCCCAGGATGCGGGCCAGGTCCACCTCGGGCAACTTGGTGCCGGGGGGAAGGCGGTGCTCGTAGATGGCGTCCGCCAGCCGTTGCTGCACCCGCGTTTCCTCGCTGACTTCAGGCGCGCCGGTGTGCCCCACGGGCGCGTTCGCATCGGCGAGGTCGCTGGAAGTGGGCGGCAGGGCAGTCATGGTTTTCGATGCATTCGGCTGGACGGATTATGCCGATCGGGCAAATTTTGTCAACAATATTTTTATGTTTTTAAATGTTTTGTTAACAAAATAGGGAAAACCCTAGGCCCGCGCTGACCGGGGATGCGCCTCTGACCAGGTAACTGGACCGCGGTCCGGTCCGGTCTTCCCTGCTGCATGCCAGCCCTGTCCAAGCAATGCATTCTTGCTAACAAAACGCCGCCAATCCGGTGCGTGGCTCAGGCGCTGATGTCGTCCATCGCGCTGGCAATCGCACCCGGGGTGGTGAACCAGACCCTCTCACGTTGCGCCACGAGGTGTTGAAGCGCCTGGCGCAAGTGCCGCAGCCGGTAGGGTTGGCCAAAGATGTACGGATGCAGGGCGATGCCCATGACCAGCGGCTGGCGGCGCGACTGCTCCAGCATTTCATCGAACTGGTCCACCAGCATGCG
>JANMYG010000355.1:0-9717 GCA_031381865.1 Betaproteobacteria bacterium
ACGCCGAGGCGCGCCTGTGGCTCATGGCGAACTACACGCGCGACTACGAGCGGCTCGGTGGCAAGGGCGCCTACGCCGTCCCGGGCCCGGGCTGGGCCAGCGCCAGCGCGTCGCCGCTGGCGACCTACAAGTTCCATGCCGGCGAAGGCGGCATCCGCACGCCATTGATCGTCTCCGGAGTCGCCGGCATGCCGCAAAACCAGCTCAACGGCAGCCTGGCGCACGTGACCGACATCGTCCCGACGCTGCTGGACCTGGCCCGGGTGAGCGCACCGGGCCCGACTTATCGGGGGCGGCCGGTCGAAGCGCTGGCCGGACGCAGCCTGCTGCCGGTGCTCAGCGGCGCCGCAGCCAGCGCGCGCACGCCCCAGGATGCCATCGGGTACGAGCTGTCGGGCAACGCGGCGTTTTTCCAGGGCGACCTCAAGCTGGTCAGGAACCTGCCGCCGGTGGGCGACGGCGCCTGGCACCTGTACGACCTGCGCACCGACCCGGGGGAGAGCCGGGACCTGCGCCAACAGTTGCCCGATGGCTTCGCGGCCATGCAGGCGGGCTACGGCGCATGGGCCAGCGCGCATGGCGTGTTGCCCATTCCCGAGGGTTACCAGCCGGCGCGCCAGGTGATGGTCAACAGCTTCGTCAACTACTGGATCCCGGCCTACAGGAACATCGTGCTCGGTACGCTGGCCGCAGTCGCGCTCGCCATCGTGTTGCTCGTGGTCTGGCGCCGGCGCAGCCGCAGCTGATGGCCGGCGCCGGTTATTTCGACAGCCCCTGGCCGGGCGAGGACGGCGGCCCGCAGCGGCTGCAAGTGCCGCGCCGCGGCGCCGGGCTGGCGCTGCGCCGCGGCGAGCGGCTCGGCTGTGTCACGCGCAACACCCTGCTTTGCACCATGACCGTACTGGGCGCGCCGGGCGAGGTCTACCTGCTGACGCACTCGGCGCTGCGTGCGCGCATCGGGCTGGCCACCACCTCGTGCGTGGAGCGCATCGACCCCTTGTCGCTCAAAACGCTGCAGCGTTCGCCCCGGCTGCCCGGCGGGCCGATGTGGCCCGGCGGCATGGCGATCCATCGCAACGGCGACGTGTACGTGCTGTACGGCCGTTACCTGCACCGGCTCGACCGTGCCTGCGGTTTGCTGGCGTCGCTGCGGCTCCCGATCGACCAGGCCTACAACTCCTTCGTCATCCTGGACAACGGCCTGATCGTCACCAAGAACCTGTCCGACACCACGCCGGCCCGGCTCACGGTGGTGGCGCCCGACACGCTGGCGCCGGCGTCCGCCGACACCACCTGCCCCGAGCCCTCGATCGCGCGCCTGAGCGCCAGCGGCAACACGGTCTACGTGGTGGGCGTGCGCGCTATCTTTCGCTACCACTGGGACGAAGACGGCAGGCAGCTGGTGCTCGACCCCGACTGGCGCTTCGACTACATCGGCGCCACCGGGCAGAGCTACGGCTGGGACGTGGTGCTCGACGGGCGCCACGCATGGTTCATGGACAACGGCAGACACCGCTACCGGCACACGATGGTCGGCGCCGGTGTCAGCCGCACGCCGAACCGGCTGGTCCGCGTCTCGATGGCGGACGCCGGCGACCACCAGGTGCTGCCCGTCAGCGGCCTGCCAGGCGGCAGCATCACCAACCCGCCGCTGGTCGATGTGCAACGGCAGATCGTGGTCGGTTACGACTCGGCCAACCGCCACCTGCAGGCCTGGCGCTTCGACCCGCTCCACCGGTCACTGGCGCCGCTGTGGCACAAGGCGCCGTTCGGCTGCGCCAGCCACATGCTCCTGCACCCCGACACCGGCGAATTGGTGCAGAACGACTACCGCCGAAACGCCGAGGAAGTGGTCGTGCTCGACATCACCAGCGGCGCCGAACTCGGGCGTGTGCGCAGCGGCGGCTTCATGCAGGGCGTGGTGTTTCCGGGTACCGGCTGGAACCGCGACTTCTACTGGTCTTCCATGGGCCGCCTGGCGCGGATTTTCGTGACATGACAAAAACGATCCTGATCACCGGCGCGGGCACCGGCATCGGCCGCGACGCCGCATTCGCGCTGGCGGCGCGCGGCCACCGCGTGCTCGCCACCACGTTCAGCCAGGACCAGGCCGACGCGCTGCGCGCCGAATGCCGCACGCGCGGCCAGGCGCTGGAGGTGTTCAAGCTCGACATCACGGACGCGGCCGACCGCGAACGCGTGCTGGAGCTCGAACTCGACGTGTTGCTCAACAATGCCGGCATCGGCGAATCGGGCTCGCTGGCCGAGGTCGATGTGGACCGCATCCGCAAGGTGTTCGAGGTCAACCTGTTCGCGACGCTGGAGCTCACGCAACTGGCGCTGCGCGGCATGATCGCGCGCCGGCGCGGCAGCGTGTTGTTCGTGAGCTCGATCGCCGGGCGCATCCCGATGCCATTCCTGATGCCCTATTCGATGACCAAGTTCGCGCTCTCTGCCGCTGGCGCCGGGCTGCGCGCCGAGCTCGACCAACTGCGCTGCAACGTGCAGGTGGCGCTGATCGAACCGGGTGCGATCCACACCGGCTTCAACCAGGCGATGACCGCGCGCAAGTACGCGTGGATGGGCGCACAGTCGTACTTCAGCGCGCAGTCGGCCGCCATGCAGGCGAAGGAGAAACGCACCTTCGACTTTCTCGAAGCGCGCGACACCCGATCGATCGTGGCCCGGATCGTCAAGGCGGCCGAGGCGCGCCGCCCGAAGCTGCGTTATGTCGCGCCCTGGGCGCAGGGTGCCATGGTGCGGCTGGCGCGCATCTTCGGCGTCTGACGCGCGCCCGGTTGCTGCCGCAGGCCATGCCGCTTCCGCCGCACCACTTGCGCCGCACCCCGTGCCCGTCGTCCCTTGCGCCGCACACCGCGCGCGTCGTCCCTTGCGCCGCACCCCGTGCGCGTCGTCCCTTGCGCCACACCGCTGCCGATCCCACCCTTGCGCCCCAGCCCTGCCGCCGCAAGCCGGGCGCGACGTCCGATCCTGATCACCGCTTCGAGATTCCGACCATGAACATCCGCAAACTCGTGCTTTCCATGCTGCTGCTGGCGGCGCTCGCCGCTGGCGCCGCCTATGTGTTCAGGGGCCCACTGAGCATGGCGGTCGCCAAACGCGTGGCCCCCGGCCGGCTCGCCGCCGACCTGCTGGCTGAACTGCCCGACGGGCTGCACGTCGGCATCTGTGGTGCGGGTTCGCCGTTTCCGGACGATCGGCGCGCCGGCCCCTGCACCACGGTCGCGGCGGGCAAGCGCCTGTTCGTGTTCGATGCCGGCAGCGGCAGCCCGCGCAACATCGGCAAGCTGGGCTTCGTGCACGGGCGCATCGAGGCGATCTTCCTGACCCATTTCCACAGCGACCATATCGACGGCCTGGGCGAGCTGATGCTGCAGCGCTGGGTGTCGACCGCCAACACCGCGCCGGTGACCGTCTTCGGGCCGCCGGGAGTCGAGCAGGTGGTGGCGGGATTGCGGCAGGCCTATGGCCAGGACCAGCAGTACCGCGTCGCCCACCACGGCGAGGCCACCGTGCCGGCCGGTGGTTTTGGCGGCGTGGCCCGGAGCTTCACACCCGGGCCGGACGGCCGCGTGGTGGTGCTCCAGGACGCGGACCTGGAGATCACCGCGTTCACGGTCGACCATGCACCGATCCATCCGGCGGTCGGTTACCGCATCAGCTACAAGGGCCGCAGCGTGGTGCTGAGCGGCGACACGAAGAAGTCGGCCGCGGTGCAGCGTGAGGCCCGGGGCGTCGACCTGCTGGTGCACGAGGCGCTGTCGGAGCCGCTGATGGAAGTGCTCGAAGCCGGCGCCGGCCAGGCCGGGCGGCCCCAGCTGAAAAAGATCTTCAACGACGTGCTGAACTACCACACCACACCCGAGCAGGCCGCCGAAACCGCGCGTGATGCCGGTGTGCATTACCTGCTGCTCAACCACATCGTGCCGGCGCTGCCGTTCCCGGGCATGGAGCAGGCGTTTCTCGGCGCCGCGGCCGACATTTTCGCCGGGCCGGTGCGTGTCGCTTCCGACGGCGACTTCCTGAGCCTGCCCACCGGCTCGACCGGGATCACCGTGACGCGCCGCTTCTGATCACCCGCCACAGAACCACCCCCACACCACGACCGCCATGCACGACCTGCCCCACATCCAGGAAATCCTGCGCACCCCCGAGGCGCGCTTCGCCAACCTGCCGGCATTCCCCTGGGCGCCGCACTACACCATGGTGGGCGGCCTGCGCATCGCGCACATCGACGAAGGGCCGAAAGACGCGGCCGTGGTGTTGCTCATGCACGGCGAGCCGGCCTGGTCGTTCCTGTACCGCAAGATGATCCCGGTGCTGCTGCAGTCCGGCCTGCGGGTGGTGGCGCCCGACCTGGTCGGGTTCGGCCGGTCGGACAAGCCGGCGCGCAAGTCCGACTACTCCTACCGCAACCATGTCTCGTGGATGCAGGCCTGGATGGTCGCCAATGGCCTGCACCGCATCACGCTGTTCTGCCAGGACTGGGGTTCGCTGATCGGCCTGCGTCTGGCGGCCGCGGCGCCCGAGCGCTTCGAGCGCATCGTGCTGGCCAACGGCGGCCTGCCAACCGGCACCACGGCGGTGCCGCCGGCATTCAGGATCTGGCGCGCGTTTGCACGCTACAGCCCATGGTTCCCGATCGGACGCATCGTCCGGGCGGGTTGTGTGTCGGGCCTGACGGACCAGGAGGTGGCAGCCTACGATGCGCCGTTCCCCTCAGGCGCTTACCGGGTCGCCGCGCGCCTGTTTCCAGGCTTCGTTCCGACCACGCCCGACGACCCGGAACGCGCCAACAACGAAGCCGCTTGGGCGGTCTTCAAACGCTGGGAAAAACCCTTCCTGACCCTGTTCAGCAACCGCGACCCGGTGACCCGTGGCGGCTACAAGCCGTGGCGCAAACTGGTGCCCGGCGCGCAGGGGCAGCCGCATGTGGTGGTGCGCGACGCTGGGCATTTCCTGCAGGAGGACAAGGGCGCCGAGGTGGCGACGGCGGTGGCCGCGTTCATCCACGCCACGCCGGTGCCATGACGCTCGCCACGCCGGTGCCATGACGCTCGCCACGCCGGTGCCGTGACGCTCGCCACGCCGGTGCCGTGACGCTCGCCACACCGGCGCCGTGACGCTCGCCACGCAGCGCGCGGGTGGCGCTACCATGCACGCATGACCGTCTCGCTTCGCAAAAACATCTCGCCCGGCGCCATCCCGATCACCGTGATCGACCGCGCCGGCTTTCAGCAACTCGCCGCCGCATTGCCTGCGCCGACGCGCCAGTGGCTGCACACCACCGGGTTCAATGGCGCTGCCGACAGCCATGCGCTGGTACCCGATGCCAAGGGCGCGCTGGAGCGGGTGTTTGCCGGCGTCGACCGCGCCGACGCCCCGTTCGTGTTGTCGGCGTTGCCGCAGCTGCTGCCCGAGGGCGACTATTGCCTGGCCGGCGACGGATTGCAGCCGCCGCCGGAACAGGCGGCCCTGTCGTGGGAGCTGGGCGCCTACGCGTTCGACCTTTACAAGGCGCGCCGCCGCGCGCCGGCCCGACTGCAGCTGTTGAACGACCCGGCATCGCAACGCGGGTTGGCGGTAGCTGCGGTCGTGGCGGCCACACGTGACCTGATCAACACCCCGGCCGAACACATGGGTCCGGCCGAACTGGCCGCGGCCGCGCGGCTGGTGGCGAAGCAACACGGCGCGAAGTTCCGCCAGGTGGTGGGCGACGCGTTGCTCCGGCAGAATTTCCCGGCCATCCATGCCGTCGGCCGCGCCAGCACACGTGCGCCGCGCCTGATCGAGCTCACCTGGGGCAAGGCCAAAGACCCGCTGCTGGCGATCGTCGGCAAGGGTGTGTGTTTCGACAGCGGCGGCCTCGACATCAAGGGCGCCGAGGGCATGCGCCAGATGAAGAAGGACATGGGTGGCGCCGCGAACGCGCTGGCCCTGGCCACGCTGGTGATGGCGTTCAAGCTGCCAGTGCGCCTGCAGCTGCTGCTGCCGGCGGTTGAAAACTCGATCGCCGGCAATGCCTACCGGCCCGGCGACGTGTTCAAGACGCGCAACGGCCTGTTCATCGAGATCGGCAACACCGACGCCGAAGGCCGCGTGATCCTGTGCGACGCGCTGGCGTATGCCGCGGAGTCCCGGCCGGCGCTGATCATCGACCTGGCGACCCTCACCGGCGCGGCCCGGGTGGCACTGGGCCCTCAGTTGCCGGCGCTGTTTTGCAGGCACATGGGCACGGCGCGCGATCTGGTGGACCTGGGCCTCGAACTCGACGACCCGTTGTGGCACATGCCGCTGTGGGCACCGTACAAGCCGGGCATCGAGAGCAGCGTGGGCGACATCGTCAACACCGGGCGCAACACCATGGCGGGCGCCATCAACGCCGCGCTGTTCCTCGAATACTTCGTGCCGCCGGAGCAGGACTGGATGCACATCGACCTGTTCGCCTGGAACGACACGGCGCGCGCCGGCCGACCGGTGGGCGGCGAAGCGCAGGCCATCCGCACCCTGCTGGCTCACCTGGTGCGCAGGTTCCAGCGGCCGCGCTGATCGACAGCTTTCAGGCCGCCGGCCGCACGCGGTCGAGCCCGTCCACGTCGCGCGCCGAGATGCAGATGCTGGCCAGGGTGCGTTCTTCGGTGTACGGCCAGGGGCGGCCGCGGTGCAGGGTGGCACGCTCGTCCCACACCAGCACGTCGCCGGGACGCCACCGGTGGGTGTAGAGACCGTGCCGGGCCGCGTGGCGAAGCCGATCAGTTCGTCGATCAGCGCCTGCGATTCGGCAGGGCCCAGGTCGTCGACGGCAAAGGCATGCGACGCGATATACAGCGACTCGGTTCCATTCACCGGGTTGGGCCAGACGGCGCGCCAGCTCTGGTCGGCCCAGCGCGTGATCAGCGGCTGGCGCGCCAGTTCGGACGATATCTGGGAGCGCGAGTGCGCCAGGCGGTGACCTAGGACGGCGTTGCGCATGCGCTCCTTCAACCCTGCCGGCAATTCGCGCCACGCGGCCCGGGTCGACACCAGTTCGGTCTCGCCACTCGTCGAGCTGAGCACCCTGGCCGCCAGGATGTTGGCCAGCGCCGGCACCGGCAGGAAAGTGCTGTCGGTGTGCCAGAGCTGGTTGCCCATCAGGTTGAGCGTGAGCATGTCGTCCTCGGGCGCGACCGAGTTGTCGGCACGCAGGTTGGACACGTTGTCGAGTTGCGGTTGCGGACCGTTGCGGCCCATCGACCGGTCTTCGATCGGACCCCACAACGCACCGAAGGCAAGGTGCGCCTCGTCGTCGAGTTGCTGGTTGCGAAACAGCAGCAGCGAATGGGTTTCGAAGGCTTCGCGCAACGCAGGGTAGTCGCCATCGGCCGTGACATGGCACAGGTCGACACCGTGGACTTCGACGCCGAACAGCGGATGCAAAGCGGACAGGTGCATCGTGGCTGGATCCTCGCAATGTGGTGCCCGGCGATGCTATCGCGATCACGTCGCCATTATTTCATCCGGGTAATATCCGGATGGTAATTAAATCCGGGTAAAATAGACCGATGCAAAACCCGCAGCAGGACCGACCCATGACCAACTCCACGCCGTCCTTTATCGCCTTCCACGACGCGCGGCGCATCGCATGCGGTGCGCTGGCCGACGTCGCACTGCAGGTTCAGGCCGTGGTGGCCGCCGACGCGCAGGCGCGCGTGCTGGTGTTCGATGCGTCCACCAGTGAACAGATCGACTTCGACCACCGCGGCACGCCCGACCAGATGCTGCGCCGGCTGGCAGCTACACATCCCGCCGTCCCGCCAGAGGCATCCGGCGAGGCGCCGAAGCGGGTCGTTCCGGCCGGGCCAGGCCGCCCCAGGCTGGGCGTGGTGGCGCGCGAGGTCACCCTGCTGCCGCGCCACTGGGAGTGGCTGGGCAGCCAGCCCGGCGGCGCATCCGTGGCCTTGCGCAAGCTGGTAGACCAGGCCCGCCGCGCCAACCAGGGCCAGGACGACGTGCGGCAGGCGCAGGAGGCCAGTTACCGCTTCATGTCCGCGATGGCCGGTGAACTGGCCGGCTTCGAAGAGGCGGCGCGGGCGCTGTTCGCCGGCGACCGCAGCCGTTTCGACGCGCTGTTGGCGGCATGGCCGGCAGATGTCCGCGCGCACCTGCAGCGCCTCGCCGGCGCCGCTTTCACGGCCCAGCCAGCAGCGGAGCCGCAGCATGCGTGAACCAGCCAACCCCCGCGCGGCGGCGATGCCGTTCATCATGGTCACGGTGCTGATCGACATGCTGGCGATTGGCCTGATCATCCCGGTGCTGCCGGCACTGGTCGGCGCCTTCAGCGGCACCCAGTCGGACCAGGCCTACTGGTACGGCGTGGTGGCGTTCGCTTTCGGCGTGGCCAACTTCCTGTCGGCGCCGGTGCTGGGCGCCCTGTCCGACCACTACGGCCGCCGGCCGGTGCTGCTGCTCGGTTTCATGGGCCTGGGTATCAGCTTCTTCGGCACCGCGATGGCCGGCGCCTTGTGGGTGCTGATCGCCGTGCGCGTGGCCGGCGGCGCCATGCAGGCGAACGCGGCGGTCGCCAATGCCTACGTGGCCGACATCACGCCGCCCGAACAACGCGCCAAGCGTTTCGGCATGCTGGGCGCCATGATGGGGCTGGGCTTCATCGTCGGCCCGGTGATGGGCGGGCTGCTGGGCGCCATCAACCTGCACCTGCCGTTCGTGGTCGCCGGCAGCCTGGCGATGGTGAACCTGCTGTACGGTTATTTCGTGTTGCCCGAATCCCTGCCTGCGGCGCAGCGCAAGGCCTTCAACTGGCGCGCCGCCAATCCGGTCACGTCGCTGCGCGCGCTGGCGCAACTCAAGGGCGTGGGGCCGCTGGTCGGTGTGGTCGCCATCAGTGGCCTGGCCCAGTTCGTGCTGTACACCACCTGGGTGCTTTACACCACCTTCAAGTTTGGCTGGGGGCCGCTGGAAAACGGCTGGTCGCTGGCGGCGGTAGGCATCGTGTCGGTGGCGGTGCAGGGCTTCCTGCTCGGGCGCATGCTCAAGTGGTTTTCGCCGCAGCGCCTGGCCGTGATCGGCCTGGTGTCGTCGGCGCTGGCTTATGCGTTGTGGGGCGCGGCGACACAAGGCTGGATGATGTTCGCGGTGATCGGGGTCAACCTGCTCGGCGCCACCGTGACGGCCGCCGTGAACAGCATGATTTCATCGGCTGCCGACAGCCGCAGCCAGGGCCAGACCATGGGCGCGGTGAACTCGCTCAACGGCCTGATGGCGGTCGTGGCGCCGATGCTCGGCGCGCCGCTGCTGGCCCTGGTGTCCGACCTGCCGCGCGGCGACTGGCGCATCGGCGCGCCGTTCTTCTTCTGCGCGGCGTTGCAGACCGCGTCGCTGTATCTGGCCTTCGTGCATTTCCGGCGCCAGCGCGCACGCGGGCCAGTTGCGGCGCCGACGGCGGCGATGCCGGAATAAGGCATGCCGACCCGCCCCGAGCCGGCGGCCGCTGCCGCGACGACGCTGGACGATTCAGACGAAAGCGCCACCGCCACGCTGTACCGCGCGGCCATCGGCCCGGTGCGCTGCGACTACTACCTGCCCGTGTTCACGCGCTTCGATGCGGCCGACCGGGCCGGACCGAGCTGGAACTGGGCCGCGTGCCTGGGCACGTTGAACTGGATGGTGTTCCGGCAGCTTTGGGGGCCGGCGCTGGCC
>JANMYG010000374.1:0-5170 GCA_031381865.1 Betaproteobacteria bacterium
GGCAAATCGACGTTGCTGCGCATGCTCGCTGGCCTGGAAGAGATCACCGCTGGAGAAATCAGCATCGACGGCCGCGTGATCAACGATCTGGACTCGAAGGACCGCGATATCGCCATGGTCTTTCAGAGCTACGCCTTGTATCCCCATATGACAGTGCGCGACAACATGGCATTCAGTCTGAAGCTGCGCAAGGCATCCGCAAGCGAGATCGAGCGGCATGTCGACAATGCCGCACGCATTCTGAGCCTGGGCCAGTTGCTGGATCGCTACCCGCGTGAACTCTCGGGAGGCCAGCGCCAGCGCGTTGCCATGGGTCGCGCCATAGTCCGGGACCCGAAGGTCTTTCTGTTCGACGAACCGCTGTCCAACCTCGACGCCAAGCTGCGTGTTGCCATGCGTGCCGAAATCAAGTCATTGCACCATCGGTTGAAGACCACCACGGTCTACGTCACGCACGACCAGATCGAGGCCATGACGATGGCGGACCGCATCGTCGTGCTGCGTGACGGCCATGTCGAGCAGATCGGGACACCCCTGCAACTTTTCGACCGGCCGGTCAACCAGTTTGTCGCACAGTTCATCGGCTCGCCGTCAATGAACCTGATCGCCGGGGTCATCAAACGCACAAGCGCCGGAGACTTCGTCGATTCGATCGGGCACCTTTGGCCGGTGACCGGTCTTGCCGGAGCGCAGGACGGTCGAGGCGTTGCGTTGGGCATTCGCCCGACCGACTTGCGGATTGGCGCATCGACCGGTGGCGTGCAGGGCCAGGTGGTGGTGGTCGAACCCACCGGCGCGGAAACGGAGGTCGTGGTCGAGATCGGCGGACAGCATCTTGTCGCGGTGCACCCGGGGCGCATCGAGGCGCGACCGAACACGATGATCCATGTCGACGTGAACCCGTCCAGTGGCCACGTATTCGACCAGGCCAGCGGTGCACGGCTCAATTGAGCGCACTGGCAAGGATTCGCGTCATCCCGCGCCCGAAGGTTTTCCCCGGCGTGCATCCCGCACCAGGAGTTCCCAAATGACCGATTCCGTTTTTGAACCACCCCGGCGTTCGTGGAGGCTGGTTGGTGTGAGTCACGTCGACTCGGCCTGCTGAATTCGGCTGTTTGGCGGTTCGGTTTTCCTTTCTTTCAGCCCCCCGCTGGGGCCGCCGCAGGCCCCCCGGTTGGGCCATGTACTCATGGCTCAACCCCTTGCACCGCTGCGGCCGCGTGCAGGCCGGTCGCAGCGATTGCTTGGCCTTGCTGGCGCCAGTAGTTTGCCTCGGCTTCGGCCGGTGGGATGTATCCGATGGGCTCCCGCAGTCGGTGGTGGTTGAACCACGAGACCCACTCGAGCGTGGCGAGTTCGACCGCCTCGCGTGCCTTCCAGGGCGCGCGTCGATGTATCAGCTCGGCCTTGTACAGCCCGTTGATCGTCTCGGCCGGCGCGTTATCGTAGCCTTGGGCACTGCAATAGAGCGGCGAGCGCACCTTGTCCCAACCGACCCCATGCAGAACCCCCGGCAGGATCGCCGCTCACACAACCGCAGGCACCCCTCGCTCAACCCCATCAACGACGCCCAGAGCCCAACCCTGCCAGTGATCGGCATTGCTCATGGTGGCGGCCGACGCGTTGACCGACAGATGCGCCATGGTCACCGCGACCAGGCCGCGGATGTGCTCGGTAATGTGAGCTCGATCGACGCCATCAGAGAGCGCGGCAACCTGAATCAGGTTCTCTGCCTTGGCCTGCGCCGTGCAGGCGTGCTCAGCAGCGCCAGCCTCTTGCGTGCCGATGGAAGGGGCCATGGAGGTGGATTCGAGGTTCATGAGTCGCCCTGGGTGAAGTTGTGGCATGGTCGCCACGGGAGTCCTGCGGAAGAGACCGCCGGACAAGAAAAAAGCACCCAGAACTGGCGCCCCAAGTGCTTCTTGATCTTGATATTGGCTCCTCGACCTGGGCTCGAACCAGGGACCTACGGATTAACAGTCCGGCGCTCTACCAACTGAGCTATCGAGGAACAAGCCGCAGATTATAGCCCGGCTTCATTGCCCAAAAGCCTCAGTCGAACACCGGCGTTTCGACACCCAGCACCTTGTGCAGCTTGGGGCTGGTGGTGGTGTATTGCAGGTGGATCTTCTTGTCCGGAAAGATGAACGGCGCGGCGCCGAACGCGGCCAGCGCGCACTCGTGGAATCCGCTCAGGATCAGCTTTTTCTTGCCGGGGTAGATGTTGATGTCGCCTACCGCAAATATGCCCGGGACGCTGGTCGAGAACTTCTCGGTGTCGACCCGGAGCTGCTTGCGTTCGATGTCCAGGCCCCATTCGGCGATCGGTCCCAGCTTGGGGCTCAGGCCGAAGAACACCATCAGCATGTCGAGCGGCACGATGCGGGTGATGCCGTCCGAGCCGGTCACTTTGGCGCCGGTCAACCGGCCACCGGATTCTTCGATGCCGGTGACCTGCCCGATGATGAACTGCATCTCGTAGGCCTCGCACAGCTCTTTCATCTTGGCCACGCTGGCCGGCGCGGCCTTGAAGCCGTCGCGCCGATGGATCAGAATCACGCTCTCGGCCTTGTGCGGGCCTTCCTTGGCGAACTCGAGCGCCCAGTCGAGCGCGGAGTCGCCCCCGCCCACGATCACCAGGTTCCTGCCGGCAAAATCGCCCGGGTTCTTGACCCGGTAATGCAGCTGCGTGCCCTGGTATTTGTCGATGCCATCGACCTTGAGCAGGCGCGGCTGGAAGGCGCCCACGCCGGCGGCAATGAAGATGGTCTTGGCCAGGAACTGCGTGCCCCTGGAGGTCTCGACGAAGAAGCGGCCGTCGTCGAGATGGCGCACCACGGTGACTTCCTGGCCGAAATGGAATACGGCGCCAAACGGCTCGATCTGCTTGAGCAAGGAATCGGTCAACTCCTGCCCGGTGCAAACCGGCACCGCGGGGATGTCGTAGATCGGCTTGTCGGGATACAGCTCCACGCACTGGCCGCCGGGGTAGGCCAGCGAGTCGATGACGTGGGCCTTGATTTCGAGCAGCCCGAGTTCGAACACCTGGAACAGGCCCACCGGACCGGCGCCGACGATGACAGCGTCGGTCTCTATCGCGCCGTCGCCGGAGGCGCGGGGTGGTCCGTCGTGGGCTAGGGCCGTGTTGATCACTTCTTGGTTCAGTTGAGGTTCCATAATCTTCTCATGGGCGCCCGGCGTTGCCCGCCGATGCCGCGCCGCGCGATCGCTGCGCAAATCAGCGGATCAGCTCCTTGAGCTTGTCGGTCTTGTCTTTCCATTCGTCGGCGTCGGGCGGCGGCGCCTTGCGTTTGGTGATGCTTTTCCATGTGGGCAGTTTGGCCAGCTCGGCGTTGAGCTTGGTCATGTGCTGCTGGTCGGCGGGCACGTCCTCTTCAGCGTAGATCGCGTTCACCGGGCATTCCGGGATGCACACCGCGCAGTCGATGCATTCGTCCGGGTCGATGGTCAGGAAGTTGGGCCCTTCGCGGAAGCAGTCCACCGGGCAGACGTCGACGCAATCGGTGTACTTGCATTTGATACAAGCTTCGGTGACGGTATGGGTCATTTCTTTGTTGGCTCTGCGAATGGGGCTGAGCCTTGCATTTTATTGGGTTTCCATGCCCCGGTCGCCCGGATGGCCTCGCCAGCGCGCCGGGTGTTTGGCAAGGACCCATCAACGCAGCAGGACGGCACCTGCGGTTTTGTGGGAAGCGGTGTCCACCAAGACGATCGAGCCCAGCGCGCGCGACTCGCCATAAGGCAAGCCGGCAATAGGGTCCTGCAGGTTGATCTCCACATGCCCGATCGCGTTCGACTCCAGTTGGACTGCATCTTCTTCGGCGAGTGTGTGCACGTTGAGCCGGTGCACGATGCGGGCGATCTTCGCCTTCACCCAGCGGTGGCCGTGCACGGCCCAGTAGGTGCGCCCGGGCACCAGGGGCTCGTCGTCGAGCCACGCCACGGTGGCCGCCAATGTGCGCGTGGTCGTGAATACTTCGGCGTCTCCGTCATGGGCCAGCAACCAGTCGCCACGCGAGACGTCGACCTCGCGGTCGAGCACGATGCCGGCACTTTGCCCGGCCAGCACCGAACGGCTTTGGCGCGTGTGGTCGAGCACCTGTGCCACGGTGGCAATCTGGCCGCTGGGCAGGACCGATACCGCCAGCCCGGGGCGCAAGGCACCGGTGGCCACGCGGCCCCAGAATATGCGCCGGCCCTGGCTGGTATCGGCCGACGCGGCGAATTTTTCGACCCACTGCACCGGGAAAGAAAACGGGGTGGTGGTTTCCGATGGCGTCACCGGCAGCAGCTCCAGGATCTGCAGCAGGCTGGGCCCGTGGTAGCCGCACCATGAGGGGTTCGGGCCAACCACGTTTTCGCCATTCAACGCCGAGATCGGCACCGTGGCATTGATCGTGATGCCGGCTGCGTCGGCAAACACCCTCAGGGCGCGTTTGATGTTGGCGAAGGCCAGCGTCGGATTCTGCACCGCATCGAGCTTGTTGACGGCGAATACGATCGACGGCACGCGCAGCAGTTGGAGCAGCAGCGCATGGCGCCGGGTCTGTGGCAGCAGGTCGTGTGCCGAGGCGAGGGCCGGGTCACTGTGCCACGCCAGTTTGGTGGCATCGACCAGCACCACGGCGGCGTCGGCGCTGCTGGCTGCGGTCACCATGTTGCGGGTGTACTGCTCGTGGCCGGGGGCGTCGCCGATGATGAACTTGCGCCTGGCGGTCGAGAAGTAGCGGTAAGCCACGTCGATCGTGATGCCTTGTTCGCGCTCCGCGCTCAGGCCATCGGTAAACAGCGCCAGGTCCACGGCGCCGCTCTTGGAGACGTTGGCGAGCTGGTCTTGCAGCACGCTACGGCTGTCCAGCAGCAGGCGGCCGATCAGCGTGCTCTTGCCGTCGTCGACGGAGCCGCAGGTGATGAAGCGCAGGGCGGGGCCGAGATCCAGATCGGACCGATCCGAAGGCGGGTTGTCCTGGGTCTGCCGAACGGGCGGTTCGGTCGTGAGGACTTCGACAAGCTCAGTCCGAACGGAGGTGGGCTCGGCGCGAACGGAGGTGGGCTCGGCGCGAACGGACGGGGGCTCGGCGCGTACGGACGTGGGGTCGGCGGGAGGGTAGGGATGCTCGGGGGGCAGGGGAGGTGACGCGGGGGGGGG
>JANMYG010000436.1:0-4460 GCA_031381865.1 Betaproteobacteria bacterium
GTGGCTGCCCGAATAGGCGCCTTGGGCACCGTCGGTTGATAGCAGGTCGAATTCGAGCATTTTGGGAAATCGTGCGTCAGGCCGGTCAATAGGGGCCGCCGGGAGGATTATCACGATGCACCGGGGCATGGCCGCAATGCACGGCACGACACGCGTGGTTCGACCCGGCAGTTCTTGCGCGCGCCGGTGGACCACCTTGCCGAAATTGAAGGGCGCTTGAATCAGGATTTCTCTTTACAATCGACATCTGGTTTACATTCAAGTTAGTAAAGGAGTGGGCATGAAGTCCGACGCGATCGTTTCCAGCAAAGGCCAGGTGACATTGCCCGCAGGCATGCGGACCAAGCTCGGCATTGGGCCCGGATCCCGAATTCGGTTTGAGCTTCGGGGGCAGGAACTGGTGATCAAGCCTGAACTTCCCATGAGCGCCTACCGGGGCATGCTCAAGGGTTACCACCTCGAACCTGCGGATCTGGAGATTCCCAAGGAGCCAGACCGGGAGTTCTTGTGAACGTCGTCGATTCTTCAGGATGGATCGAATACCTGCTGGATACCGAACGGGCCGACCTTTTTGCGCCGGCAATCGAGCAACGCGACAGGCTTCTGGTGCCGGTGATTGCGCTGTACGAAGTACACAAGGTCCTGACGCGCGTGCTGCCCGCCGGCGCAGTGGTGTCGGTGCTGGATGTGATGCGACTAGGCAGGGTGCTGGAACTGACCGACAGCCGTGCGATCGCCGCGGCCGACATCTCGCTTCGCCATCGGCTGGCGATGGCCGATGCGGTCATGTACAGCATGGCGCTCGAGTACGGCGCCATGTTCTGGACACAGGACGTGGACTTTCAGGGCTTGCCGTCAGTCACCTGTTTCCCCAAGGGCTGACTGCGCGAGAGCAACATCGCGTCCCCATAACTGAAGAACCGGTAATGCCGGTCGATCGCATGCCGGTACAGCGCCATGACGTGCTCGTGCCCGGCAAAGGCGCTCACCAGCATCATGAGGGTCGACTTGGGCAGGTGGAAGTTCGTGACCAGCACATCGACCACTCTGAAGTCGAATCCCGGCGTGATGAAGATCCGGGTGTCGCCGCTGGCCAGCCCGGACCGGGCCCACGATTCGAGGGTGCGCACGGTGGTTGTGCCGACCGCCACGACGCGGCCACCGCGCGCCCGGCACGCGGCGATGGCCTGTTGCGTCGCCGCCGGCACCTCGTACCACTCGCTGTGCATCCGGTGCTCGGCCAGGTTCTCGGTTTTGACGGGCTGGAACGTGCCGGCGCCGACGTGCAGCGTGACGTCGGCACGCGACACGCCGCGTGCGCCGATCCGCTCCAGCAGCGGCGCATCGAAATGCAGCGCGGCCGTAGGCGCGGCCACCGCGCCCGGTGCGCGCGCGAAGACGGTTTGGTAACGCAACGCGTCGATGGCCGAGTCGGCATGGGTGATGTAGGGCGGCAGCGGCACGTGGCCGTGTTTTTCCAGCAGGGTATACGGGTCGTCACCGGCATCGTTGCTGAGCACAAAGCGAAACAGCGCGCCCTGTGCGTCGGGCCAGCGGCCCAGCAGCGTGGCGCTCAGGCCGTCGTGGGTGCCGGCGGCGCCCTGCAGCGCCAGGCTGGTGCCCACCTCGGGTTTCTTGCTGACGCGCATATGGGCGGCGACCTGGTTGCCGGCGAGTACCCGCTCGACCAGCAGTTCGACCTTGCCGCCGGTCGGCTTTTCACCGAACAGGCGCGCCTTGATGACCCGGGTGTCGTTGAGCACCAGCAGGTCGCCGGGGTGAAGCAGGTCGGGCAGTTCGTGAAAGATGCGGTCGACGGGGTCGCAGTGCGTGCCGTCGAGCAGCCTGGAGCCGCTGCGTTCCGGCGCCGGGTGCTGGGCGATGCGTTCCGGCGGGAGCACGAAGTCGAAGTCGCTCAGCGTCCAGGTGCGCGCCGCGGGTACGGGGGTGTTGTGCATGCTGCTTGAGGGCTGGACCGGCCCGTGCCAAGTGGGGATGTGAAGACAGGGGAGAATTGTCCCATGCCTGCGAAGCCGTCCGACCCCGCCACCCAAACGCAAGCCCCGGCCGGCGCCAGGAACCCGCTGCAGAAGGCGCTTGCCAAGCTCGGGCTGCAGCGCGACATCGACCTGGCGCTGCACCTGCCGCTGCGGTACGAAGACGAGACCCGGATCGGCCGCCTGGTCGACGCGCGCGAGGGCGACACGCTGCAGATCGAAGCCACCGTGAGCGCCAGCGAGGTCAGTTTCAGGCCGCGCCGCCAGTTGCTGGTCACCGTGGACGACGGCTCGGACACCTGCATGCTGCGCTTTTTCAGCTTCTACCCGGCGCAACAAAAGGCGCTGGCCGTCGGCGCGCGCATCCGCGCGCGGGGCGAACTCAAGGGCGGCTTCCTGGGCTGGACCATGGTGCACCCGAGTGTGCAGCCGGCCGGTGGCGCATTACCAACTGCGCTGACGCCGATCTACCCTACCGTGGCCGGGCTGGCGCAGGCCTACCTGCGTAAGGCCGTCATGGGCGGGTTGACGCGCGCCGACCTGTCGGAGACCCTGCCGGATGCAATAAACGCCGCCGGCTGGCCGGCCCCGTTGTGGAGCCTGCGGGACGCGCTGCTGTTCCTGCACCATCCCGCACCCGATGTGGCGCTGGCCACGCTGGAAGACCGCAGCCACCCGGCCTGGCAACGCCTGAAGCTGGAAGAACTGCTGGCGCAGCAACTGTCGCAGCTGCAGTCCAAGCGCGCGCGCGACGGCTTGCGGGCCCCGGTCCTGCGCGCCGCCGGCGCCGGCCTGCGCGAGCAACTGCACACGGCGCTGCCGTTCGCGCTCACGGACGCGCAGCGGCGTGTCTGCGCAGAGATCGCCCGCGACCTTGCCAGACCGGCGCCCATGCACCGGTTGCTGCAGGGCGACGTGGGTTCCGGCAAGACCGTGGTGGCCGCCCTGGCCGCCGCCGTTTGTATGGACGCGGGACGCCAATGCGCCCTGATGGCCCCGACCGAAATCCTGGCCGAACAACACTTCCGCAAGCTGATCGGCTGGCTCGAGCCGCTGGGCGTGCGGACCGCCTGGCTCACGGGCAGCCAGAAGGCGCGCGAGCGGCGCGAGATGCTGGCGTTGATCGCCTCCGGGGAGGCGGCCCTGGTGGTCGGCACACACGCGATGATCCAGGACAAGGTGCTGTTCAGGAACCTGGCGCTGGCGGTGATCGACGAGCAGCACCGGTTCGGGGTGGCGCAGCGGCTGGCGTTGCGCGACAAGATGGCCGAGCCCGGCCTGGAGCCGCACCTGTTGATGATGACCGCCACGCCGATCCCGCGCACGCTGGCCATGAGTTACTACGCGGACCTGGAGGTCTCCACGATCGACGAGTTGCCGCCCGGACGCACGCCCGTGGTCACCAAACTGGTCAGCGAGTCGCGCCGCGAGGAAGTGGTGGAGCGCATCCGCGCCCAGGTCCGACAGGGGCGCCAGGTCTACTGGGTCTGCCCGCTGATCGAGGAGAGCGAGGCGCTCGACCTGAGCAATGCCACCGAAACCCACGCCGCGCTGAGCGCCGCTCTGCCCGGGGTCGTGGTCGGCCTGTTGCACTCGCGCATGCCGGTGGCCGAGAAGAAGGCCGTGATGTCGCAGTTTGTCGGCGGCCAGATGGGCGTGCTGGTCAGCACCACGGTGATCGAGGTCGGCGTGGACGTTCCCAACGCCTCGCTGATGGTGATCGAACATGCCGAACGCTTCGGGCTGTCGCAACTGCACCAGTTGCGCGGCCGGGTCGGCCGCGGCGCGGCGGCGTCGGCATGTGTGCTGCTGTATTCGACCGGGGATGCGCCCCGGCTCGGAGACACCGCCAAGGCCCGGCTCAAGGCCATGGTGGAAACCGGCGACGGCTTCGAGATCGCCCGGCGCGACCTTGAAATCCGCGGCCCGGGGGAGTTCCTGGGGGCGCGCCAGTCGGGTGCCGCGCTGCTGCGGTTTGCCGACCTCGCAACCGACACGGCGTTGCTGCAATGGGCCCGCGCCGCCGCGCCGTCCATGCTGGACCGGCACCCGGGGCTGGCGCAAAAACACATCGAACGCTGGCTCGGCAGCAAGGCCCAGTATCTGCTGGCGTGAGGGCGCCGGCCACCGGGTGGCAGCCCGGGCCGCAAGCTGCACAGAGGACAATGGCGCCATGACCCTGACCGAACTGAAGTACATCGTCGCCGTCGCCCGGGAGCGGCATTTCGGCAAGGCGGCCGAAGCCTGTTTCGTATCGCAACCCACTTTGTCGGTGGCGGTCAAGAAGCTCGAGGAGGAACTCGAACTCAAGCTGTTCGAGCGCAGCGCCAACGAGGTGACGGTCACTCCGCTGGGCGAGGAGGTGGTGCGCCAGGCCCAGTCGGTGCTGGAGCAGGCGGCCAATATCAGGGAGATCGCCAAGCGCGGCAAGGACCCGCTGGCGGGTGCGCTGCGACTGGGCGT
>JANMYG010000455.1:0-2789 GCA_031381865.1 Betaproteobacteria bacterium
CGCAGGCGCGCGACCTGCTGCATGCGGGCGATGTGGCGCAGGCCTTCGTCAACTTGCTGAGGTCGCAGGCCGGCGGCTGCTACAACCTGAGTTCTGGCCAGGCGGTGCCGGTGGGCGAGGTCGTGCAAACGCTGGCGCGCCAGCTCGATGCCGATCCGCGGGCGGTGCTGGGCCGCGCGCCGACGCGCCCGGCCGGGCCGGCCATGCTGGTGGGGCACAACGCGAAGCTGCGCTCGCTCGGTTGGCGCCAGCAGTCGACGCTGGCGCAGGGCCTGGCGCAAACCCTGCGCGACCTGGCGGGACCCGCCACGGAGCGCAAAGCGGCACACCATGGCGCATGAAACCTGCCCGGTCTGCGCTGGTGGCGCGGTGCAGCTTTTCCTGCAACGCGACCGGGTGCCGGTGCACCAGAACCTGGTGATCGCCCACCGCTCGGACGCGCTGGCGGCGCCCCGTGGCGACCTGGCCATGGTGGTGTGTGAGGACTGCGGTTTTGTCTACAACCGGGCCTTCGACCCGGCCCGGTTGAGTTACGGCCAGGACTATGACAACACCCAGTCGCATTCGGCCTGCTTCGACGCCTACCTCGACCAGCTGGTGGCGCACATGGTCGCGCTGCACGGTGTGCGCAATGCGCGGGTGGTGGAGGTCGGGTGTGGCAAGGGGCACTTTCTTCGCAAGCTGGTGGCGCATGCCGGCGCCAACAACCGCGGATTCGGGTTCGACCCCAGTTACGCCGGGCCACCCGAGGACCTGGACGGCCGGCTGGTGTTTCGCCGCAGCTTCTACGACGCATCCTGCACTGGGGTCGCGGCCGACGTCGTCGTGTGCCGCCACGTGATCGAACATGTGCCCGACCCGATGGTGCTGCTGCAATCCGTGCATTCGGCGCTGGCGCTGTCGCCGGGCGCGCGCGTGTTCTTCGAGACGCCGTGTGTGGAATGGATACTGCGCAACCAGGTGGTCTGGGACCTGTTCTACGAACATTGCTCGCTGTTCTCGGCGGCGTCGTTGCGGCTGGCGTTCGAGCGCAGCGGATTCGTGGTCGATAACGTGGCGCATGTATTTGGCGGCCAGTACCTTTGGCTCGAGGCCCGTCCTGGCGCAGTCTCGTCGTCCGAGCTTCGTGCGCGGGCCGCACACACGACGCGGCTGGCGCGGGCCTACGGTTCCGACGAACACGCGTTGCGCCGGACCTGGCTGGACCGGTTGGCGGCATTGAAGGCGCAGGGACCGGTCGCGCTCTGGGGGGCAGGCGCGAAAGGCGTGACCTTTGCCAATCTGGTCGACCCCGGTGCCCGCATGCTGGACTGCGTGGTGGACATCAATCCCGACAAGCAGGGGTGTTTTGTCCCCGGCACCGGGCACCCGATCGTGGCGCCGGCTGACCTGGGGCCGCGCATGGTGCGCAACGTGGTGCTGATGAACCCCAACTATCTGCAGGAAAACCGCCAGCTGCTGCAGGCGGTGGGCTGCGACGCGAACCTGATCGACTGGAGCCATGGATGAAGCTGACACTGGATACCGATGCACAGACCCTGACCTTGTTCGAAGCCGGGCAGACGCGCATCTTGCCGCTGTATTCGGAGCTGGCTTTCGAGGCGATTTCGCGCCAATGGGTACGGGTGGGCTGGAACCAGAAATACCAGTACACGTTTTCCTGGATGGGACGCCCGGTGATCCAGCTGCCCGAAGACATGCTGCGCATGCAGGAGGTGATCTACCGCTTGCAGCCGGACCTGATCATCGAAACCGGCGTGGCCCACGGCGGCTCGCTGATCTTTTATGCCAGCCTGTGCAAGGCCATGGACAAGGGGCGCGTGGTGGGTGTGGACATCGAGATCCGGCCGCACAACCGCCAGGCGATCGAGTCGCATGCCCTGGCCGGCCTGATCACGCTGATCGAAGGTTCGTCGACGGCGCCGGCGGTGGTCGAGCAGGTATATCGCCAGGTGCAGCCGGGCCAGACCACGCTGGTGATCCTGGACTCGAACCACAGCTACGCCCACGTGGCCGCGGAACTGGAAGCCTACGCCGGCCTGGTCACGCCCGGTTCGTACATCGTGGCGACGGACGGCATCATGCTGGACCTGGCCGACGTGCCGCGCGGCCGACCCGAGTGGACCAGCGACAACCCGACCAGCGCCGCGCGGGACTTCGCAGCCCGGCACCCCGAATTCGTGATCGAGCAGCCGCCCTGGCCGTTTCGCGAGAGCGCATGGGGCCACAACATCACGCATTGGCCGGACGGCTGGCTCAAGCGCCTCGGATAAGCCGCTGCGCGCACCGCCGTCGCCCGCTCAGCGCCAGCCGCCATTCCGGCGCGAGCGGTCCTCGCCGCAATGGCTGTCATCCCGGCGCGAGCTGTCCTCGCAGCAATGGCTGTCATCCTGCACCGGCTGTCATCCCGGCCATGTTTGTCATCCCGGTCAAGGCTGTCATCCCGGCGCAGGCCGGGATCCACGGTTGCGCGTGTCGTCGCTCGTCGTGCCGGGCTTTCAGCCTCCCCGCGCCGCGCCAGCCGCTGCCCGGCGTGGGCTCACACTGGGGCGGTCTCCGCTGAACGCGTCGACTGCCCTGCGGTGCTCGCCCAGGGGTCGCATCGCGGAACTCGCTGCGTTCGCTGCGCTCTCTGCGCTCGGACAACCGCGATGAGAATTATTACGAAGCGCGCTGCGCGCGCCGACCCGTGGGCTGCGCTCCTCGGCGCCCCAGAGATCGCTCTCGCCGAGCAGCGCCTGGCGCGACGCTGCGCTTTTGGTGTTCTGTGTTCCGGGCTCCGGGCTCCG
>JANMYG010000498.1:0-9505 GCA_031381865.1 Betaproteobacteria bacterium
ATTCGAGCCCGCGTTCGTCGACCAGCTGCGTTTGCTGCAGCGCCCGGCGCCGCGCCGGCCCGGGAACTATTACGCGGTGGTGGCCAAGGGGGACGAAGTATTGGACTGGCGCGAGATGCTGGAGCGTTATGCGGGTGCCAAGATCCGGTTGCTCGAGCACGGCGACCATGCGCTGAGCGACTTCGACGCGCATTTGGGTGGCGTGCTGGATTTTCTGGACCTGGCGTAGCTGGCCTGCCGCTTCCCGCCGTGCGCGGCCACCCTGCGCTGCAGCGGCCGCGCAACTTTCGGTGCGGCGCTGGCAAACGCCACCGGCCGGCCCGCCGGTCGGCCGGCAAATAGCTGGGACAATCCAGCCCATGTTCCTATTGTTTGAAGAAGCCGGCAAGTTCATGGCCGGGCGGCTGTTGTCCGAGGCCGATGCGTCGGCGCAGGTGGAGCTTGAAAGCGGCAAGCGGGTCAAGGTGAAAGCCTCCAACATGCTGCTCAGGTTCGATAAACCCGCGCCAGCGGTTTTTGTCAGTACCGCCCAGGCGTTGAGCCAGACCATCGAGCTGGAGATGGCCTGGGAGTTTTCGCCCGAGGAGGAATTCGGTTTCGCCGATCTGGCGCGCGACTATTTCAGCGACAAGGCCACGCTGGAGCAGCAGGCGGGCACCCTGTTTCGCCTGCACGAGGCGCCGCACTATTTTCGCCGCGCGGGCAAGGGGCGCTTTCGCAAGGCCTCGGCCGATGTGTTGGCCCAGGCGCTGGTGGCGATAGAAAAGAAGAAGATGCTGCAGGCCCAGATCGAGGACTGGGTCGCGGAACTCAGCCAGGGCCGTTGTCCCGCGCCGATACGCGAGCAGCTGTACAAGATCCTGTTCAAGCCCGACAAGAACGCGCCCGAGTACAAGGCGGTGGTCGATGCTTCGCGCGCCACCCATACCGCGCCGCTGGACCTGCTGCAACGCGTCGGCGCCATCGATTCACCGTACCAGTTTCACTGGCGCCGCTTCCTGTTCGAGAATTTTCCCAGGGGTACCGGCTTCCCGGCGCTGGAGGCGCCCGCCATCAAGGACATGCTGCCGCGGGCGTCGGTGCAGGCGTTCTCGATCGACGACTCGGCCACCACCGAGATCGACGACGCCCTGAGCGTGTCGGGCCTGGGCTCGGGCACCGTGCTGGTCGGCATCCACATCGCCGCGCCGGGTCTGGCGTTGCAGCCGGGCAGCGCCATCGACCAGCTGGGTCGCGCGCGCCTGTCCACCGTGTACATGCCCGGCTTCAAGATCACCATGCTGCCCGATGCGGTGGTGCAGACCTATACGCTGCTGGAAGGGCGCGACTGCCCGGCGGTGTCGCTGTATGTGACGCTGGACGAAGCCACGCTGGAACTGCGCGCCAGCGAGACGCGGCTGGAACGGGTGCCGATCGTGGCCAACCTGCGCCACGACCAGCTCGATGCGGTCGTCACCGCGCCGTGGCTGGAGAGCCCGGAGTTCCAGCACCAGACCGGCACCGCCCAGGCGCCCGCGCCGGCCCTCGCACTGCGCACGCAGCTGTCGTTCCTGTACCGGCTGGCCAGACACCTGAAAGCCGCGCGCGAGGTGGTGCGCGGCAAGCCGGAGACCTTCAATCGGCCCGACTACAACTTCCGCCTGGTGGGCGCCACCGGCGACCATCCCGACGGCAGCGAGCAGGTGCAGATCAGCGTGCGCCAGCGTGGTGCACCGCTGGACCTGATCGTGGCCGAGGCCATGATCCTGGCCAACAGCAGCTGGGGCAACTGGATGGCCGAACTGGGCGTTCCCGCCATCTACCGCAGCCAGGCCAGTCTGGCGCCCGGCGTGAAGGTACGCATGGGCACCAAGGCGCTGCCGCACGCCGGCATCGGGGTCAAGAGTTATGCCTGGAGCACCTCGCCGCTGCGGCGTTATACCGACCTCGTGAACCAGTGGCAGATCATCGCCTGCGCGCGCCATGGAAAGACCGCCGCGCTGGCGGCGCCATTCAAGGCCCGCGACGCCGAGTTGTTCTCGATCATCTCCGGCTTCGACGCGGCCTACAGCGCCTACAACGGCTTCCAGGGCGCGATGGAGCGTTTCTGGACCCTCAAGTACCTGCAACAGAACGGCGTGACCGAACTGCGCGCCAGCGTGTTCAAGGAGAACATGGTGCGCGCCGACGACCTGCCGCTGGTGATGCCGGTGGCCGGCGCGCGCGACCTGCCGCGCGGGGCAAAAGTGCGCGTGCGGCTGGGCGACATCGACGAGATCACGCTGGACGTGGGCGGGACCGTGGTCGAGCGCCTGGACGCCGCCATGGCCGGTGTTGCGACGCCACAAGACGTGAACGACAGCGCCGAGGAGGACGAGGAGGAGGTCGCCGGGCCGATTGCGATTGCGGTCGACATGGCTGACGCAGACGCTGCGGCCGGCGATAATCCCGCTTCGTGAACCTGCGTTCCTTCAGCACCCTTCAGCTTGCGCTTGGCGCGTCGGTCGCCGTGCATGCCGCCTTGCTGACGGTGCGCTTCGTGGACCCGGAGCGGTTTAACCGCGTGTTCCAGGATACGCCGCTGGAGGTGATCCTGGTCAATGCCAACACCAACGAAAAGCCGGACAAGGCGCAGGCCATAGCCCAGGCCAGCATGGCCGGCGGCGGTGACGCCGAGAAGGGCCGCGCGGCCTCGCCGCTGCCGCCTTCGGCCCTGGTCGAGATCGGCGACACGCTCGAGGAGCAGGCCAAGAGCACGGTGCAGACCATGCAGGAGCAGCAGCTGTTCATGCTGGCGCAGGTGCGCAGCCAGCTCGCCGCGTTGCCGCCGCCCGAGCCCGCGCGAGCCGGGTTGTCCAGTGAACAGGAGGCGCGCGAGGAAAAACGCCGCCAGCTCGTCAAGCTGCTGGCCGAGATCGAGCGCCGCATCAACCAGGAAAACGCACGACCCAAGAAACGCTACGTGAGCCCGGCAACGCGCGAAGAGGTCTATGCGGTGTATTACGACGGTCTGCGCCGCGCCATCGAAGACAAGGGCACCGAGAACTTTCCACAGGTCGCCGGGAAAAAGCTGTATGGCGAGCTGACGATGGTGGTCACCGTCAATTTCGATGGAAAAGTGCTGGCGACCGAGATCGTCGACAGCTCCGGCAATGCAACGCTGGACCGGCGCGCTGAATTGATCGCGCGCGCGGCCGCGCCGTTCGGGCAGTTCAGCGACGCGATGCGCCGCAAGGCCGACCAGATCCTGGTGGTGTCGCGCTTCAAGTTCACGCGCGACGAGACGCTGGAGACCCGCGTGACCGCGAAGTAACATGCGCCCGCTGTTGCGCTGGCTGGTTCTGGTGGTCGCAGCAGCGCTCGCGCTGCAGGTGTTCTTCGTGGCGCGGATCGCGATGATGGTCGTGGTCGATCCGCAGTCGACCGCATTCCAGCGCTCCGAGGCGTGGCGCATCTGGCACGCCCGGGGCAGCGTCCCGTGGCGCCAGCAATGGGTGCCGTACGACCAGATCTCCGAGCAGCTCAAGCGGGCCGTCATCGCCTCCGAAGACGATGGTTACAGCAGCCATGAGGGCATCGACTGGGAGGCGCTCGAAAAAGCGTGGCGAAAGAACAGCCGGGCCGAAGAACAGGCTGCCAGGCGCGCCGCCACCGGCAAGGCCGCTCCAGTCCGGTCGCCCAAAGTCGTTGGCGGCTCCACGATCACGCAGCAGCTGGCCAAGAACCTGTTGCTGTCGGGCGAGCGCACCTTGTTGCGCAAGGGCCAGGAACTGGTGCTGACGCTGCTGCTCGAGACCTTGCTCGACAAGCGGCGCATTCTGGAGATCTACCTCAACAGCGTGGAGTGGGGCGAGGGGGTTTTCGGGGCGCAGGCGGCCGCCGAGCACTACTACCGCAAGAGCGCCGCGCGGCTCAGTGCCTTCGAGGCTGCACGGCTGGCCGTCATGTTGCCGCGACCAAAATACTTCGAAAAACTCCCCAACTCGGGTTACCTGTCGAGTCGCGCGGCAACCATCGCGGCGCGCATGCCGGACGCACGATTGCCCTGAGACGGCGTCGCTATCATCGCTGCCATGCTCGCCAAGTTGATGGGTCTGCTCTTGCTGGGATTGATCCGCGTCTTGACCGGGTCGCAGGCGCGCTGGTACGGTTGCCCGCCCAAGGCCGAGCAGCGGATCTACTTCGCCAACCACCAGAGCCATGCCGACCTGGTGCTGATATGGGCGGCGCTGCCGCGCGACCTGCGCGCCGTGACCCGGCCGATCGCCGCGCGCGACTACTGGACCAAGACCCCGTTTCGCCAATGGATCACCACGCGCGTGTTCAACGCCATCTACGTGTCGCGCGAGCGCAGCGCCAACGAGGACCCGCTCGAGCCCTTGATCGAGGCGCTGGGCAATGGCGATTCGATCATCCTGTTCCCGGAAGGCACGCGCGGCAACGCCGAGGAACCGCAGCCGTTCAAGGCCGGCCTGTTCAACCTGGCGTTGCGCTTCCCGCAGGTGGTGCTGGTGCCGACCTGGATCAACAACGTGCAACGCGTCATGCCCAAGGGCGAAGTGGTGCCGGTGCCGGTGCTGTGTTCGGTCACCTTCGGCGCGCCGGTGCGGGTGGAGCAAGGCGAGGACCGCCGCGTCTTCCTCGACCGCGCGCGTGCCACGGTGCTGGCGCTGCGGGACGTTTGAGCGACACCTGAGCCATGAACCACTATCTCAAGGGCTTGAGCGCAACCGAGCAGGTGGGTGCGATGTTCCTGATCGTGTTCGGTTGTCTGGCCGTGGCCGGTATCACCATCTTCCTGATGTCGATCCGCGAACAGCCCGAAGGCCCGGTCGGCGACGCGCGCCGGCAACTGCTGGCGCGCGCCGACGGCGTGTTGCGCACCAGCTGGGTGATGGCGATCGTGTTCTGGGTCGGCTGGTTGTCGGGCGACACGGTGGCCACGGTGTTGTTCGCCCTGGTGTCGTTTTTTGCCCTGCGCGAGTTACTGACCCTGTCGCCCACGCGCCGCGGCGACCACCGCAGCCTGGTGCTGGCTTTTTTTGTCGTGCTGCCGCTGCAGTACGTGCTGGTCGGCACCGAGCACTTCGACCTGTTCACCGTGTTCATCCCGGTCTACGTGTTCCTGGCCATCCCGGTGGTCAGCGCGCTGGCCAATGACCCGCAGCGCTTTCTGGAGCGCAACGCCAAACTGCAGTGGGGCATCATGGTGTGTATCTACGGCATGAGCCACGTGCCGGCACTGCTGCTGCTGGACTTTCCCAAGTACAGCAACAAGAACGCGTTCCTGGTGATCTTCCTGGTGCTGGTGGTGCAGGTGTGCATGGTGGCCCAGTATTTCGCCGTGCGCAGGCTCAAGCGCGCGCCGGCCGCACCGGCCATCAGCAGCAGCTTCAACTGGCCGAGCTGGTGCATCGGCGTGGCGGCGGGAAGCCTGCTGGGAGGCCTGCTGGCGGGCATCACGCCGTTTGCGCCCGGCCAGGCGCTGGCGCTCTCGTTCGTGGCCTGTGTCGCCGGCTCGCTCGGCCACCTGGTCATGAAGGCGATCAAGCGCGACCGTGGCATACCGAGCTGGGGCGCCGAGGCCGTGTCGGTCACCGGCACCGGCGGCCTGCTCGACCGGGTCGACGCCCTGTGTTTCGCCGCACCGGTGTTCTTCCATTCGGTGCGCTGGTTCTTCGATCTGTAAATCCAATGCGCCATCCGCCCCGCTGCACAGCGCCTGTCCGATGAGGATTCTCGGCATCGACCCGGGCCTGCGGACCACCGGTTTTGGCGTGATCGACGTCGACGGCACGGTACTGCGTTACGTCGCCAGCGGAACGGTCAGCACGCTGCATCTGCAAAAGACCGACCTGCCGGCGCGGCTCAAGGTGCTGTTCGATGGTGTGCGTGAGATCGCGCAGCGCTACCAGGCCGATGCGGCTTCGGTCGAGATCGTGTTTGTCAACGTCAATCCCCAGTCCACGCTGCTGCTGGGCCAGGCGCGCGGCGCGTGCATCAGCGCGCTGGTCTCGACCGACCTGGCGGTAGCGGAATACAGCGCGCTGCAGATGAAGCAGGCGGTCGTGGGTTACGGCAAGGCGCAAAAGAACCAGGTGCAGGAAATGGTGCGTCGGCTGCTTGCGCTGCCGGGCCTGCCCGGTACCGACGCAGCCGACGCGCTGGGAATGGCGATCACACATGCCCACGCGGGCCGGGCGAACCAGCTGCGGGCGCTGGCTGCCGCTGCCGACCCGGTCCGCCCCGGCGTGGCCAGGCGCGGCCGCGGACCCGCCGGCTGAGGCGGGCCGCGGAGCTTCAGCCCCGCACCGACTGTCCGTCGGTGGACAACGCGTACGGCACATGCTGCGGCAATACCAGCACGCCCTGGGCGTTGGGGACAGCCTGCACCGTGATCACCGGGGCCGCGCCGCGCACGCCGCCGAACATGGTGGCGAAAGCCGAGTCGGCTGCGTCGCGGCCGGTGCCAAAACGCACGAAGCCCATTGGTACGGCGACACCGGAGGCGTCGAATATGTACCACCGGTCGCCCAGGTAGACCTCGACATAGGCATGGAAGTCGGTTGGCCCCAGCACCGGGTCGGCACCGTAGTCGATGCCGGTGGCAAAACGCGCCGGTATGTTGACCGCGCGGCATAAGGCGATCATCAGGTGCGCGAAGTCGCGGCACACACCCACCTCTTCGACCAAAGTGTCCACCGCAGTGGTGTTGCCGGTGGAGGAATTGGAGCGAAAGGTGACACGGCTCTGCACCCAGTCCCGGATCGCCTGCACGCGGCTGTAACCCTGCCACAAATGGCCGAACTCCTTGACCGCGAAGCGGTGCAGCCGGTCCGACTGGCAATAACGGCTCGGGTAGATGTAAGGCAGCACCGGCCCGGGCAGGTTGGCCACGGGCACTTCGCCGATCTGGCCCGGTTGTGCGGTGTAGTGGTCGAGATCCACTGTCGCGTCGTAACGCACCGTGAGCGGGCCGGCGAAGGCCTTCAGGCGCAGAAAGCGGGTGTGTGTGACCGGGTCGGTATAGAGGTTGGGCGACAACGCCTGGCTGATGGCGAGCGACTCGCCCACCACGATCTGGTGCGCTGTCTGCGCGGCATGGATGCTGAAGATGAAATCGCAACCGGGCGCGTCGATCTCGTAGTTCAGTTCAATCGAGAATTGCAGTCGGAGCATGGGTGTAGTCGGGAATCGGGATTTGACCGGTCACGCGCGGGCTCGCGGCGGGGATGAATTTCGCACCACGGTGCATTATGGGAGCGCGGGCGCTGCGTCGCTGTGCGGTAACGCACAGTGCGTCAGCGCGGTGGCCCCTTCCCTGGGTCTGGCCGCGCGGCTTTGCCCGGTGCTGCGTCTTGCCGGCCCAAGCGCGCGGCGCGCATGGCCGTCCGGCTGGCCGCAGGACGCGACTGCGTGGCGGGGTGGTTACTCCGTTTCGGGCGTCACGCCGAGCGCCACCAGCACGCGCGCGACCATGTTGTAGGCGGCGATCGCGGTCGTGATCTCTACCAGGTCGGTCGTGTGCAGGCGCGCTTGCAGGGCGGCAAACAGCGCATCGGAGACCTTCACGTCGAGCGTCATCTGGGCCGCGTACTGCACGACCAGGCGCTCCATCTCGCCCAGCGCGGGATCGGTCGAGCGTTGGCGCGCATCGCCGCGCACCGCCGCCTGCAGCGCATCGAGCTCGGCCTGCGTGCCGCCGGCGGCAAGGAACTCGGGCGCATGGTGGTGGTACTCGTAGGCGGCGCCGGTGAGCAGCGCCACCGTGCAGATGCCCAGCTCGCGCAGCTTGCGGCTCGCACCCAGGCCGGTGCGAACGTTTTTCATGTAGACGTTCCAGCCCCGCGCGACCGGCTCGCTCCACAGCAGGGCGCGGTCGAGGTTGATCAGTTTGCCGCCGCGCCGCGCCAGGATGGCGTCGACCAGGTCCTGCGGCTGCGGGTGTTGTTCCGGGGTCCAGGCAGGTATGCGCATGTTGGCTCAGTGGTGTTTGGTTATGCGACACGTTCGAGAATCAGCACGGCGAAGAAGCCGAACGCCGCGATCAGCGTCCATTTCAGCACCAGCAGCCCGAATCGCTTGTAGCGTGCCTGCCCGGTGGCCATGAAGAACGTGAACGACACCACCGCACCCAGCAGCAGCAGCAGGATCAACCAGCGAAACAACAGCATTTCGTGTTGGCTTCGTGGAGGCGGGGCCTACCAGGCCGGCGCCATCTGGGCGAAGCCGGCGGGCGCTTCCTGTTCGTCTTCGAAAGTGACGATTTCCCATGCGTCCTTGCGTGCCAGCAACTCGCGCGCCAGCCGGTTGTTGAGTTCGTGGCCGGAACGGAACGCGCTGTAACTCGCCAGCAGGGGCTTGCCCAGCATGTACATGTCGCCGATCGCGTCGAGGATCTTGTGCTTGACGAACTCGTCGTCGTAACGCAGGCCCTCCGAGTTGAGGATCTTGTAGTCGTCCATCACGATCGCGTTGTCGAGCCCGCCGCCGAGCGCCAGGCCGTTGACGCGCATGGTCTCCACGTCCTTGGTGAAACCGAAGGTGCGGGCCCGGGCGATGTCGCGCGAATAGGAGCCGGTGCCCATGTCGAAGGCCACGCGCTGGCCGGTGGAATCGACCGCCGGATGGTCGAACACGATCTCGAAACTGAGCTTGTAGCCATGGTACGGGTCGAGCCGCGCCCATTTGACCGATGCACCCTGGCCGGCGCGCACTTCCACCGTCTGCTTGACCCGGATGAACTTGCGTGCCGCCTTTTGCCATTCGACGCCGGCGCTTTGCAGCAGGAACAGGAACGAGGCCGCCGATCCGTCGAGGATCGGTACCTCTTCGGCCGTGATGTCCACATACAGGTTGTCGATGCCCAGGCCGGCACAGGCGGACATCAGATGCTCCACCGTGGCCACCTTGGCCGCGCCACTGGAAGCGGTGGTGGCCATGCGGGTATCGGACACCGCGGCCGCCGACATCGGGATTTCCACCGGCACCGGCAGGTCCACGCGCCGGAACACGATGCCGGTATCGGGCGCCGCCGGTCGCAACGTCAACTCCACCCGCTGGCCGCTGTGCAACCCCACGCCAACGGCGCGGGTCAGGGACTTGAGCGTTCTTTGTCTTAGCACCGCGCGATTTTACCGACGCCGTGACAAGCCCCGTCCCGCGCCAGGGCATGGGACGCACTGGGGCGATGGTTTTGCCGCCGGGCCGCCCCAAGGCAAAATGCGCCCCCTCGGGGCTGAGCCCCGCGGCTCCGGGTCTGCCTGCGCGGACCCGGACGGGGGGAAGGACCGCAGCCTCAGGCTGGGGCACGTCCAGCGCAGTACTTGCGTCATCGGTCGTGACCGATGCCGGGGAAGTGACAAGCCCCGGCCCGTGCCAGAGCACGGGACGCACGGGGGCGACGGTTTTGCCGCCGGGCCGCCCCAAGGCAAAATGCGCCCCCTCGGGGCTGAGCCCCGCGGCTCCGAGTCTGCCTGCGCAGACCCGGACGGGGCGAAGGGCCGCAGCCTCGGGCTGGGGCACG
>JANMYG010000514.1:0-2124 GCA_031381865.1 Betaproteobacteria bacterium
CTCGCCGATCACCTCGCGCACCGTCCGGCCCAGGATGCTTTGCGGCGTCCAGCCGTTGTACTCGGCATAACGCTGGTTGGCAAAGCGGCATTGCAGGCTGCCGACCTGGTAATACGCGATCAGCGCCGGCACCGAATCGGCCACCAGGCGCATCAGCGCTTCAGCGCCGCTGGCCGCGAAAAGGTCCGCCGGCGCGGCGCCGGATGCCTCGCCAGAGGGGATCAGAAACTCGTGCATACGCCGCTGTATAGCACAGGCGCTGGCGGCGCGACCAGGGCTTATGGCCGCAAAATCGCCCGCGTTATGAGCGCGCGCCGTACGCGGCGCGCAACTCGCGCTTGAGCACCTTGCCGATCGCGCTGCGCGGCAGTTCCTCGAGGAACTGCAGGCTGCCGATGCGCTGGGTCTTGCCGACCTGCGCATTGGCCCAGGCGAGCAGTTCCTCTGCCGGCACCAGTTGCCCGAGCCGCAGCACCACGAACGCCGCCGGGGTTTCACCCCATTGCTCCGACGGCACCCCCACGACCGCCACGTCGAGCACCGCCGCATGCTGGCGCAACACCGCTTCGAGGTCGCTCGGGTACACGTTGAAGCCGCCCGAGATCAGCATGTCCTTCTTGCGGTCGAACAGGGTCAGGAAACCGTCCGCGTCGAAACGGCCGATATCGCCGGTGCGGATGAAGCGTTTGCCGGTCTGGTCGAACCATTCGGCCTCGCGCGTCTTCTCGGGCTGGCCGTGGTAACCACTCATCATGCCGCCCGAGTGGCCCACCACCTCGCCGGCTTCGTCCGCGCCCACCTCGACGCCGTTGTCATCGATGAGCCGGATGTCGTGGCCCTCGGCCGGCCGCCCCACGGTATGCAGCTTGTCGGGAAACGCATGGGCCTCCAGGATGCAGGTGCCGCCACCTTCCGTCATGCCGTAGAACTCGACCAGCTCGCCCGGCCAGCGCTGGAGCACATCGGCCTTGATGGCGGCCCCGAAGGGCGCACTGGTGGAGAACTTGACGCGAAAACTGGACAGGTCGAATGTGTCGAATTCCGGGCGCGCCATCAGGCGCTGGTACTGCACCGGCACCAGCATGGTGTGGGTGGCGCGGTGGTCCTGCGCCAACTGCAGGTAGGCCAGCGCGTCGAACTTCGGCATCAGCACCACGGTGCCGCCACAAGCCAGCGTCGGGAAAAAGACCACCAGCGTGGTGTTGGAGTACAGCGGCGTGGACAGGACGGTGACCGTGTCCGCTCCGTAGTGGTAGGCGCCGCCGCGGCGCACATGGCTCCAGCGCATGCCGTGCGATTGCACGATGCCCTTGGGCTCGCCGGTGGTGCCAGATGAATAGATGATGTTGAACGGCCACCCGGGCTGCACGACCACAGGCGCCGGCAGCTCGGCGGCGCCAGCCAGCCAGTCGTCGAGCGCGCGCCCGGCCGGCGATCCGTCGAGCGCGATGCGCGCCACCGCACCGGGCGTGGCGGGCCCCAGCGCATCGGCGCCCAGGCTATCGGTGAACAACAGCCTGGCCTGCGCATCCTCGACCATGCGCTGCAGGCTGTGGGCGCTGGAGCCGGGCGCCAGGGGCGCCACCACCACGCCGGCGCGCAGTGCGCCAAGGAACACGGCGGCGTATTCGATCGACATGCCGGCGCAGACCGCGATTGCGTCGCCGGGCGCGAAACCATCGCGCTGCAGGGCGCTGGCGATGCGGTCCATCAGGCGGTCGAGCGCCGCATAGTCGAGGCTGCGCTTGCCCTGGACCAGCGCCGCGCGAGCGGGCGCGTGCAACGCATGCTGGTGGACCAGTTCGGTGATGGTCGCGAATTCGAGGTCGAGCGGGTCGGTCATGGGGGTTGGGGGGGGGGAAATGGACGGGATGGTTGCTGGCGGCAATCCTAATGCGCATCCGGGCCGCTGTCTGTCGCGTCTGTGTATGCGCCCGCGCTGCCCATGGGGGACAATCGGGGCAGGCCGGCGCATCCAGCGCGCGCTTTGCAATCCCGGTGCCGACCGCGGCCACCCGCCGCGCCCACCATCCCCGACTTCTTGACTTCCGCCCCAGGACACACCCCATGAACTATCCCGACGTACAACTGCTGATCAACAACCAATGGCGCGCGGCGCGTGGC
>JANMYG010000516.1:0-1561 GCA_031381865.1 Betaproteobacteria bacterium
CCGGCGGCGACAACGAGGAGCAGGCAGCGTTCGCGTTGCTGATGGACTTCGGGGGCGACAGCAGTTCGGGTTTTGCCGCCGGAGTCGCCGGGCGCAGCCGCGTGCTCGACGCCGCCGCCGGGGGCTACCGGGTGTTTACGCGTGCCTATGACCGCGAGCATAGGGCCGCCACGCTGCTGCGCAGGGACCTGCTGGATGCCTACCGCGAGCGGCTTGACCGGCACATCGCCGGTTTCGGCGTGAACCTGGCGCGCCTGGCGCGGCAGTGGCACGCCTTGCTGGCGCAGCCGGCACACGAGGGCTGGGACAGCGGGCAGGAGGAGGGCTTGATCGATGGCCGGCGCCTGGCGCAGCTGGTCGCCTCGCCGACCGAACGGCGCCTGTTTCGCAGCCCGCGCACCGAACCCGCGGCCGACTGCGTGGTCGGTTTTCTGCTCGACTGCTCGGGGTCGATGAAGGAACACGCCGAGCCGCTGGCGGCGCTCGTCGACGTGCTGGTGCGTGCGCTCGAACTGGCCGGCATACCGAGCGAGGTGCTCGGCTTTACCAGCGGCGCCTGGAACGGCGGCCGCGCGCAGCGCGACTGGGTGCGCGCCGGGCGCCCGCCCCATCCGGGGCGCCTGAACGAGCTTTGCCACATCGTGTTCAAGGACGCCGACACCCGCTGGCGCGCCGCGCGCCCGGCCATCGGCGCGCTGCTCAAGGCCGACCTGTTCCGCGAGGGCATCGACGGTGAAGCCGTGTTGTGGGCCACGCGCCGCCTGGGCGCGCGCGAAGAATCTCGCAAGCTGCTGCTGGTGCTGTCGGACGGCTCGCCGATGGACAGCGCCACCAGCCTGGCCAACGATCCGTTCTACCTTGACCACCACCTTCGCGACGTGGTGCAGGCGGTCGAGTCGGCCGGCGCGGTGGCGATTTTCGGGGTCGGCGTGGGGCTGGACCTGAGCCCCTACTACAGCCGCAGCCACGTGCTCGACCTGGCCGGCTCCAGCGCCAACCAGCTGCTGCGCGAACTGCTGGAACTGATCGGCAGCCGGGCCCGGCGCTGAGCCGGCCGGCGCGTGGCCGCGCCGGTCAGACCGGTTTCTTGTGGCTGCCGTCGCACAGCGGCTTGTTGCCGCTGGACATTCAGCCGCAGAAATACACCAGCTCGCTGTCGGTGGCGGTGTATTTGACCGGCGTGAAAGCGCCGCCCTTGTGCGAGCCATCACAAAACGGCTGATTCTTGCTTTGGCCACAGGCACACCACCAATAGTCCTTGCCTTGTTCGACCTGCACTGCAAATGGTGTGTTGGCTGCGCGAACGGGGGAGTTCATGGGACGGTTCCTTTGCGGTTGAAAAAATGCTCCGACAACTGTTGATCTTTCCCAATTTGATGACAAGTCAATGTCCGTTCGACAGGCTCCATTCGACAGGCTCCCTTCGACAGGCTCCCTTCGACTGGCTCAGGGCGAACGGTGTCTTGAATATCGAAAACCTCAATAGGCGGCTGCAGCGTGATGGCGCCGGTTCACGGCGGCACCGGCCCGGTGCGTTCGACGATCATGCGGTAATGCTCCG
>JANMYG010000530.1:0-3515 GCA_031381865.1 Betaproteobacteria bacterium
CTGGCTGAACGAGGCGGCTGCTGTGCCGATGCTCGCCGCCATCTCGACGGGGCGGGTGGCTGTGGATGCCGGATGGCGCCCGCCTGCGATGGTCCGTGCCTGGGGCGCGGGGGCCAACTCCATGGAGACGATCCGCTTCGCAGCTGCAAACCGGCTCTGCGTTCAGCTCGACTACACGAAGGAAGATGGCGAGCGCACCGCACCCACCATCGAACCGTATTCGGTCCGTCGGACGATTGCTGGCGATCTACTGCTCTTCGGCGTCAAGGCCGACACCGGTGAATCGAGGAGCTACCGCCTCGACCGCATTCGGTCGGCCACCGTTACCCGCCAGGCCTACCGGCCGCGTTACGCCATCGAATTGACAGCCACAGGACCGTTGGACGCCCCAACGACCGCGCGACCGTCGGCATCCGTAGCGCACCCGAGATTTGACAAGTTGATCGGCGCGCCCGCATCGAAGCGCCGCGCGCTGTTCCCCAAGCCGGCGCGCGGCTTCGGCGTGTCGTACACCTTTGCCTGCACGGTCTGCGGCAAGACCTTCAAGCGCGGCACCTACGACTCCACGCTGAACCCGCACAAGAACAAACAGGGATGGCCGTGCCCTGGGCGCATTGGCTACCCGAAGTGAACGAGAACCCATGAATCTGCAAGAACTGCTGACCAAGCTCGAGACGCCAATCGTCATCCAAGTGGGTATCAAACCGGATGACGGGCAAGTAATCCAACGAAATCAATAGGATAGAGCGCATATGCTGCTGATGATCGACAACTACGACAGTTTCACCTACAACATCGTGCAGTACTTCGGCGAGCTCGGCGCCGAGGTTGAGGTGTTTCGCAACGACGCGATCACGGTCGAGGCGATCGCCGCGCGCCGGCCCGACCGGCTGGTGGTGTCGCCCGGGCCATGTACGCCGGCGCAGGCCGGAATCTCGGTGCAGGCCATCACGTATTTCATGGGCAAGTTGCCGATCCTGGGCGTGTGCCTCGGGCACCAGAGCATCGGGGCGGCGCTGGGCGGAAAAATCGTCCGCGCCAAACAACTGATGCACGGCAAGACCTCGGTGATCACGACCACGCAGGAAGGCGTGTTCGCCGGACTGCCTGAAAAGTTCACCGTCAACCGCTACCACTCGCTGGCCATCGAGCGGGCCAGCTGTCCGGCCGAGCTTGAGGTGACGGCCTGGACCGATGACGGCGAGATCATGGGCGTGCGCCACAAGAATCTGCCGCCGGAATTACGCGTCGAAGGCGTACAGTTCCACCCGGAATCAATCCTGACCGAGCATGGGCACGCGATGCTCAAGAATTTCTTGTCATGAATCAAAAAATCGGACGCAACGACCCCTGCCCCTGTGGCAGTGGCAAGAAGTACAAACATTGCTGCGGCGGGCCCGCGGTGCGTGCCCCGACCGCGCCAGACTCGCACGAGGGTGCAGTAGAGCGCGCCGTGGCCTGGCTGGCCCAGCACCACCGCAAGGCTTTTGCCGTCGCGCTGGAAGAGGCGATTGACGATGCCGTGCTCGATATCTTCGACGATGAAGCCGGTGACCTGAAGGCGCACGAGGCGATGGCTGCCTTGGACCAAGATCTGTGGGAGCAGATTCAGCTCAACTTTACCGAGTGGCTTCTTGCCGAAGGCGACATCCTGGTCAAGGGCAAACAGCAGCGCGTGGCGGAGCTGTTGATCGGCCCCCGCGGCCCGCTGCTTACGGCAGGCCAACGCGGCTGGCTGGAGCAGCTGTCAAGTCGGCCGCTGCGTCTTTACGACATTACCGAAGTGGTGGTTGGTGAAGGCATCACGCTGTGCGACGCGCTCGACACCGATCAGCCGCCGCTGCGCGTGATCGAGCGCGCGGGCAGCCGTTCGCTGCGGGTGGGCATGCAGATTGGCGCGCGCGTGATGCAGGTGGCGGGGCAACACCAACTCTCGGGAGCGATTTATCCGTTCTCGGCCTGGAGTGGGCGTGCCGTGCTGGACCGGTTGCGCGCGCGGATGATCGAAGCGGGCGAACCAGACGAAGACGACGCTCTGGAGGTCGGCATGCAGATCATGGACGGCTGGCTGGAGCAGTACCTCGTGCCCGCGCCCTTGCCGGAGATCATTCACGCTGCCAGTGGCGAGCCACTGCTGTTCCACGCCGATCACTACGATGTGCTGGATTGGGACGCGCTCGGCGCCGCACTTGCAGCGCAAGCCGATGTGGATGGCGATCGCGAGGCCGGCTGGAACCGATCAATAGACGGTGCCGACGGACTGACGCGTTCGCAGGCCAGGATCGAGCCGGCAACGGGCGGGCGGCGCGTCTCCGTGACGTACCCGACGGCAGGCCTGGCCGAGCAGGGCAGAGTCTGGTTCGACGCGCTGGCCGGCGGCACGGTGAAGTTCCGCTTGAGAGAGCTGTCGGACCCCAAGGGCATGTTGTCGAAAGGCCATTCAGCAAAACAGCCGCGTGCGCAGAGCGCGGCTCTGCCACCTGGCCTGGATCCTGAAGCCATGGCGGCTGTGATGGAAACCTTTATCCATCGCAACTACGCCAAATGGGCTGACGAACCTATTCCCGTGCTGGGCGGCCAGACACCGCGACAGGCGATCAAGAGCCCGGCCGGGCTGGAGCGCGTCAAGGGCCTGCTGCGCAGTTATCAGGATGGCGAGGCGCAGCAGGCCGCGCAGCAGGGGCGGCGCGAGATTTCCTACCAGTTCCTGTGGGATGGGCTGGGCTTGACGCGATGACGTGTTGCGCTGCGCTGCATTTACCGCCCGATGCGACGCCACGACAATCATTCGTCCAACACATGCGTGAATCGCCGATTGCCCGGCAAGCGGTAGACCGAAAAGTCTCGCGCATCGGTGGTGGCAATACGGTGAACCTTGAGGCTGCTGGCCAGCCACACCAGACTTGCATCGCAAAAGTCCATGGGAAGGTCTTGGTACTTTTCCATCATGTGCCACAGCGCGGCTACCGCGTCCGGGGGCGGGGACTCGATGCGTAAATGCCCCAGGGCCTGGGTTTTGGCGGCCCAGGCGAAAAAGGCCTTTTGTCTGCCGTGCGTCAACAAGGCGCATACCTCGGTAAACACCGCCCATGTCGTAGTGGTCTGGCCGGCGTAACTTGAAAAAAACGTCTTGCAGCGTGCGTGGTGATGATCTTTGGGATTGAACAGCCCGACGAAGTAGCCTGAGTCGGCAAGCGTGTTCATGGTTGCTTGCCGGCGCCACCGCGTGGTGTTGTAAGCGCCTGTCTGGCAAGCTTGGAGCGTTGGGCGTGCTTGCGCCGAATAGCCCTTCGCACCGCAAGCTTGAGCGGGCGCTGCTCCAGCGCTTCGCGCTCGGCATCGTCGCGTTGACCCTCTGCTTCGCGCATCACCTCCTCGTAAATCTGAAGCGACGAAGGCTGGGCATGTTTAGCCAGAAATTCGTGAATACTGCGCACGATAACGGCGGACTTCGACATGCCCTGGCGCGCGCCAAAGCCCGCGATTTGCATTTCAAGGTCTTCGGGCAAGCGGAG
>JANMYG010000535.1:0-10667 GCA_031381865.1 Betaproteobacteria bacterium
GTGCAGGCGCTTGAACAAGCCGGCGCGAAGAAAGCCCGCCGCCTGGTTCAGCCCGGCCTGGGTTTCCACCGGATCACCCTTGAGCAGGCTGAAGAAGACCTTGGCATGCGCATAGTCGGGCGTCACCTCGACCGCCTGGATCGTGACCATGCCGACCCGTGGATCCTTCAGCTCGCGCGCGATCAGGTCCGTCAGATCGCGCTGGATCTGATCGGCCACCTTGAAGGCGCGGTTGGGGGTAGCGGATTTACGTGCAGGCATATGAATGAAAGCGTCGCCGGCGTCACGAGACCGGGATGCCGCCCAGGCGGGCCGCCGCCGACATTACCTCAAGGTACGGCAAGGCGGCCCAACGCCGGCAGGGCCCGATATCGTGGCGTTACAACGTCCGTGCGACTTCCTTGATCTCGAAGAACTCCAGCACATCGTTTTCCTGGATGTCGTTGTAGTTCTTGATGTTCAGGCCGCACTCGAAGCCCTCCTTGACTTCACGCACGTCGTCCTTGAACCGCTTGAGCGACTCCAGTTCACCCGTGAAGACGACCACGTTCTCGCGCAGCAGGCGCAGGCGGGCGGAGCGCCTGACGACGCCGCTGGTGACCATGCAGCCGGCAATGGAGCCGATCTTGCTGACCTTGAACACCTGGCGGATGTCGGCGGTACCGATGATCTCTTCGCGTTTGTCGGGAGTCAACATGCCTGACATCGCGGCCTTGAGTTCGTCCACGGCGTCGTAGATGATGTTGTAGTAGCGGATATCGACGCCATTGTTCTCGGCGAGTTTGCGGGCACCGGCGTCGGCACGGGTGTTGAACCCGATGATGACCGCCTTGGAGGCGATCGCCAGGTTCACGTCCGACTCGCTGATGCCGCCCACGGCCGCGTACACCAGTTGCACCTTGACCTCGTCGGTGGACAGCTTGAGCAGGCTTTGCGCCAGCGCCTCCTGCGATCCCTGCACGTCGGCCTTGACGATGATCGGCACCATCTTGACCTCGCCGGCCGAAATGTCGGTGAACATGTTCTCCAGCTTGGCCGCCTGTTGCTTGGCCAGCTTGGTGTTGCGGAATTTTCCGGCGCGGTAGGTCGCGATCTCGCGCGCGCGCCGTTCGTCCGGCAACACCATGAACTCGTCACCGGCTTGCGGCACCTCGGTCAGACCCTGGATCTCCACGGGAATCGACGGACCGGCGGACTTGATGGTCTTGCCGTTCTCGTCCAGCATGGCACGCACCCGTCCATAGGTCGAACCGGCCAGCACGATGTCGCCGGCCTTCAGCGTCCCGGACTGGATCAGCACCGTTGCCACCGGGCCGCGGCCCTTGTCGAGTTGCGCCTCGATCACCAGGCCCTTGGCCATCGCCTGCACCGGCGCCCGGAGCTCCAGCACTTCGGCCTGCAGCAGCACCTGCTCGAGCAGGGCATCGATGCCTTCGCCGGTCTTGGCCGACACCGCGACAAACGGCGAACTGCCGCCGAACTCTTCCGGAATCACCTCTTCCACCACCAGTTCGTTTTTCACCCGCTCCGGGTTGGAATCGGGCTTGTCGATCTTGTTGATGGCCACGACGATCGGCACCCCGGCCGCCTTGGCGTGCTTGATCGCCTCGCGTGTCTGCGGCATCACGCCGTCGTCCGCGGCAACCACCAGGATCACGATGTCGGTCGCCTTGGCACCGCGCGCCCGCATGGCGGTAAACGCCTCGTGGCCAGGAGTGTCCAGGAACGAGACCATGCCGCGCGGCGTCTCGACGTGGTAGGCGCCGATATGCTGCGTGATGCCGCCGGCCTCGCCCGCCGCGACCTTGGCCCTGCGGATGTAGTCGAGCAAGGACGTCTTGCCATGGTCGACGTGGCCCATCACGGTCACCACCGGCGCGCGCGGCAGGGATTCGGACTCCTGCTGCGACACCTCCTCGTCGGTGAACGCCTCAGGATCGTCCAGCGCTGCCACGATCGCCTTGTGGCCCATTTCCTCGACCAGGATCATCGCCGTGTCCTGGTCGAGCGGCTGGTTGATCGTGACCATCTGCCCGAGCTTCATCAGGTGCTTGATCACCTCCGACGCCTTGACCGCCATCTTGTGCGCCAACTCGGCCACCGTGATGGTCTCGGGGACATGCACTTCCAGCGTGCGCGCCTCCACCGGCGCGGCCGGCGCATGGTCTTCGCGGTCCCGGTCGTTGCCGCGTCGGCCGCGCGGACCACCGCGCCAGCTGCCACGACCTGCACCGGCACCGGTATCGCCACGGGTCGGGATGGCCTTCTTCTTGGCCGGATCGCCGGCCCAACTGCTGGACAGTTTGGCGGATTTGACTTCCTTGCCGGCTCCCGGGCCGGTGCCGCCACCCGGCGTGCCGCCGGAGCCCGGTCTGGCGCCTCTTGCCACGACGCTACCCGCTGCCGGCTTGTGCAACGTGCCTTTGACGCCCGCCTTGGTGGCATCCGCAGCGCCATCCTTGGCGACTGGCTTGATCTCTTCAGGCTTCTTGGCTACCAGGACCTTCTTCGGCGTCGCCATCATGGTACGGATGGCGGCGGCCTCGGCCTCGGCCTTGCGGCGGCGATTGCCGAGGTCGGCCGCGCGCGCAACCTCTTCGTCGGCCCGCGCCTTCGATTCCGCAGCCACCTTTTGTTTGGCCTCGGCCTGGGACTTTGCCAGGGCAGCGGCAGCGGCCTCATCGGCAGCGCGGTCGTCCACCATGTGGTCGGCCACTTCGGCCAGCACCTTGTTCTGCACCGACGCCGCGGTGGCGGCGGCAGCGGCGGTCTCGGCCACCGCGCGGGCGCGCGCCTCCTGCTCCTGGCGCTGCTGGCGTTTTTGCGCGAGTTCTTCCTCCTGGCGGCGGATCAGCTCCGCCTGCCGGCGCGCCTCTTCCTCGCGCCGGGCCAATTCCGCATGGTCGATTGCCGGCACCGCCACGGATGCGTGTTCCGGCTCGGCGGCATGACCTTCCGCCAATGCTTCGACGCCGTCTTCACGGCGGATGAAGGTGCGCTTCTTGCGTACTTCGACCTGGATCGTGCGCGCCTTGCCGGTGGAATCGGCCTGCTTGATCTCGCTGGTGGATTTCTTCACCAGCGTGATCTTCTTGCGCTCCGATGTGGCAGTGCCATGGCTGGCGTGCAGGTAGTTGAGCAAGCTGTGCTTGTCGGCATCGGTCAGCGTATCGGTCGCGACCGATTTGGCCACCCCGGCCGCCTGCAGTTGCTCAAGCAACGTGGCGGTTGATTTCTTGAGTTCGCTGGCAAACTCGGCGACTGTCGTACTGGACATTTGTAGTGCTACCTTTCATGACCATTACTCGTGAGAAGCGGCTTCATTGGCAAACCAATGCTCGCGCGCTTTCATGATCAAGGTCTTGGCTTCGTCCTCGGACTGGCCGGTGATTTCTGTGAGCTCGTCAACGGCCAGGTCGGCCAGGTCGTCGCGGGAGTGAATTCCGCTGTCTGCCAGCTTGCCGATCAGGTCGGGCGTGAGCCCTTCGAGTACGCGCAGGTCCTGCGACACTTCATCGACATTCTCTTCATGTGCGATTTCCATCGTCAACAGCGCGTCCTTGGCCCGCGTGCGCAACTCGTTGACCGTCTCTTCGTCGAAGCTCTCGATCTCCAGCATCTCCTGCAGCGGGACATAGGCCACCTCCTCCAGGCTGGTGAAACCTTCCGCGATCAGGATGTCGGCGATTTCCTCGTCCACATCGAGCTTTTCCATGAACAGCTTGCGCCCGGAGTCGGTCTCGGTGGCCAGTTTCTGGGCCGACTCGGCGGCGTCCATGATGTTGATCTTCCAGCCGGTCAGGTCGGACGCCAGGCGCACGTTCTGGCCGCCGCGGCCGATCGCTATGGCCAGGTTTTCCTCGTCGACCACCACGTCCATCGCATGGCGCTCCTCGTCCACGACGATCGATGACACGTTGGCCGGCGCCAGCGCGCCGATCACGAACTGCGCCGGATCTTCGCTCCACAACACGATATCCACCCGCTCGCCCGCGAGTTCGTTGGTGACGCCATTGACACGCGTGCCACGCACGCCAACGCAGGTACCGATGGGGTCGACGCGTTTGTCGTGCGACAGGACCGCGATCTTGGCGCGCGAACCCGGATCACGGGCGCACGACTTGATCTCGAGCAGGCCCTGCTCGATTTCCGGCACCTCGGTGCGGAACAGTTCCATCATGAACTCGGGCGCGGAACGCGACAGGATGATAGGCGCCCCACGCAAGGTCAAGTCGACTTCCATGATCATCGCGCGAACCCGGTCGCCGGAGCGCAGGTTCTCCTTCGGAATCATCTCGCTGCGGCGCAGGCGGCCCTCGACACGGCCGCTCTCGACAATGATGTCGCCCTTGTCCATGCGCTTGACCGTGCCGACAAAAATCTTGTCACCACGCGACATGAAGTCGTTCAGCAGCATTTCGCGCTCGGCGTCCCGGATCCTCTGCAGGATGACCTGCTTGGCCGCCATCGCGCCGATGCGTCCGATCGGCACGGAAGCAACCGCCTCCTCGATGTATTCGTCGACCTCGATATCCGGAATCTGTTCCCTGGCTTCGAACAGCAGGGTTTCCTGGTCGGGCAGCTGCAGGCCGGCTTCATCGGGTACCACGTGCCAACGACGGAAAGTCTCGTAATTCCCGCTGTCGCGATCCACGGCAACGCGGATATCCACGTCACCCGGGTAGAGCTTCTTCGTGGCCTGGGCCAGCGCCGCTTCGACGGCCGCGAACACCACATCGCGCTCCACGCTTTTTTCGCGTGAGATCGCGTCCACCAACATCAACATTTCGCGATTCATGCCATTACTCTCCTAAAGACATTCGACACCAGCGCGGCGGACCGGCCACCGTGCTGCATCCGACACCCCAACCCGACTTCGGGTTCAAACTTCATCCGGCACCGCCGGCGCGTTGGCCCCACGCCCCTTGAAATTCACGATCGGCGCCAGCCGTGCTTCGCGCACTTCGTCGAGCGAAAAACCCAACGCCTGCATCGGCGCAGGCGGCCGCTTCTTGCTGAGCTTCTGCCCCGGCTTGACCGGCGGCGCTTCGCTCCAGACGATCTGCCACTGCTGCCCTGCCACGCTGGCCGCATCCGAGCGCTCCAGCGTGCCGCGGAATTTCTTGCGGCTGGCGTTGACCAGCCCCTGCGCGGCCACCCCGACCGGCGCCCTGAGCGTGATATCGACCACCGAGCCGACAAACCGTTCAAAATCCCGCTGGTTCCTCAATGGGCGGTCGATACCGGGCGAGGACACCTCCAGCCGCTTGTATTCCACCGCGTCCACTTCCAGTGCGAACTGGAGCTGGCGGGTCACCTTTTCGCAATCTTCAACTGTCACCTGCTGGTCTGCGTTGGCGCCTGCCGGCCCGGACACGGCGGGGGCCCATGGCAGATCGATCGTGATACGCAACAGCCCACCGGCCGAGCGCTCGATTTCCACCAGGTCATAACCCAACCCGGTTACTGTCTGCTCGACAATCTGCTGCAGTGCCACCCGAATTGCATCCCTTGACCAGCAATAAAACCAACGACCTGAACCGCGGCGTGCCCCGCGTTGCTCCAGCCACCCAAATCCGTTCGCCCAAAAAAAACGGGCGGTAGAAACCCGCCCGTTTGGTCGTGAAGCGCGTATTCTAACGCAAAAACCGCGTCCTGGTGTGGCGCGCCGGCTCCGATACGGCCTGAAACCCGCGCATCTCAGCTGACCGCGGCCACCAGGGTGCGGGTGTAGGGGTGGACCGGCGCGTCCAGCACCTGCCAAACCTGGCCGGCCTCGACAATTTCGCCGTCCTTCATCACCAGCACGTCGTGGGCCATGGCACGGATCACATCCACATCGTGCGTGATCAGCAAAAAGCTGAGCCCGCGTTCGAGCTGCAAGCGCTGCAGCAGTTCCAGCACCTGCCGCTGGATCGTGACGTCGAGTGCACTCGTGGGCTCGTCGAGCACCAGCAACCGTGGCTGGACGATCAGCGCGCGGGCGATCGCAATGCGCTGGCGCTGTCCGCCCGAGAACTCGTGGGGATAACGGCTCAGCAAGTTCGGGAATTGCGTTTCGTCCAGGCCCACATCGCCGAGCGCCGACAGAACACGCTGTTGGCGGGCCGCACCATCCATGTGTGGTTCATGCACCCGCAGGCCCTCGCCCACTATCTCCTCGACCGTCATGCGCGGCGAGAGCGACGAAAAAGGATCCTGAAACACCACCTGCACGGTCCGGCGCATCGATTTGTCGGAGGCCGCGTCTTGGCCCCAGATTCGCCCGGAGACCTTCAATTCGCCACTGAAGGCCTGCAGCCCCAGCGCCGCCAAGGCCAAAGTCGACTTGCCGGAACCCGATTCGCCGATCACGCCAAGCGTCTTGCCGGCGGCGACGCCGAAGGACGCATTACGCACCGCCGGGAATACGCCTTTCCTGAACCAGCCGCGCACGCCTGGCACCGACACCGGATAACCGACCGAGAGGGCTGTGGCACACATCAGCATTTCTGGCGGCGCGGTGTCGTGCCCAGTGGATTCGACCACGTTTCGCACCGGCTTGCTGTCGATCAACCGGCGCGTGTAGGCATGTTTCGGATCGGCGAACACATCGGCGACGCGGCCCTGCTCGACGATATGGCCGCTCTCCATCACGGCAACGCGATCGGCGAACTTGCGCACCAGGTTCAGGTCGTGCGTGATCATCAGGACGGCCATGCCGTATTCCTGCTGCAACTGCGACAGCAGCTCGAGAATCTGCATGCGCACGGTCACGTCGAGCGCCGTGGTCGGCTCGTCGGCCAGCAGGAGCTTGGGTTTGCATGCCAGCGCCATCGCGATCATGGCGCGCTGGCGTTGCCCGCCCGAGAGCTGGTGCGGAAATGAGCGCGCCCGGCGCTGCGGCTCGGGTATGCCGGTACTTGCCAGCAATGCCACCGTGGCGGCGCCGCAGCGCTGTTTGTCCAGCCCCTGCTTTAGCTGCAGCACCTCCGCGATCTGCTCGCCAACCGTAAACAGCGGGTTGAGCGCTGTCATCGGCTCCTGGAAGATCATCGCGATATCCTGCCCGCGAATCGCCCGCAGCGCCTGCTCCGGCATCGACAAAAGGTCGGACGCGCCGGCAGCATGTTCGAAGTGCGCCGTGCCGCTGCACCGCGCGTTCATGGCCAGGCGCAGCAGGCTCAGCGCGGTCACCGTCTTGCCGGATCCGGACTCGCCGACCAGCGCCAGCTTCTCGCCGCGGCCGATCGAAAAGTCGATGCCCTTTACCACGTCCTTGCCGCCAAAGGCCACGCGCAGGTTCCGGACGTCGAGCAGGGTCATGGTGCGCCCCCACCCATGTGGCCGCCCTGCGCGCGGGCGCCGCGCGTGTCGGGTGCCGCGCCAACGGGCGGCTGCGCGCCCAGCGGCGGCGCGGCGCCACCCTGTGCCACCCCAGCAGGCGCTGGCTCGGGATCGTGTTCGGCCTTGCGCGGGTCGAGCGCGTCGCGCAAAGCGTCGGTCATGAATGTCAACAGGAGCAAGGTCACGACCAGCACCGCGAAGGTCGACAGGGAAATCCACCAGGCATCGATGTTGTTCTTGCCCTGCGAAAGCAGTTCCCCCAGCGACGGTGTACCTGGCGGCACGCCGAGGCCCAGGAAATCCAGCGCTGTCAAGGAAAGGATGGCGCCACTCATGCGAAACGGCAGAAACGTGACGACCGGCGTCAGGCTGTTGGGCAGTACATGGCGCACGATGATCTGCCAGTTGCCCACACCGAGCGCGCGGGCGGCCCGGACGTAGTCCAGTTGCCGGTTGCGCAGGAACTCCGCGCGCACATAGTCGGACAGGCCCATCCAGCCAAAAAGACTGAGCAATACCAGCAGCAGCGCCAGGCTGGGCGCGAATATCGCACTGAAGATGATCAGCAGGTAGAGCTCCGGCATGCTGCCCCAGATCTCGATGAAGCGCTGGAACGCGAGGTCGGTCTTGCCGCCGAAAAAGCCCTGGAGTGCGCCCGCCACCACGCCCAGGAACACACCGGTGGCGGTCAATGCGAACGCGAACAGCACGCTGACACGAAAGCCGTAGATCAGCTGCGCCAGCAGGTCGCGGCCGCGGTCGTCCGTACCCAGTACGTTGGCGCGCGTCGGTCCCGACGGATTGGGCTCCCTGGCAAAATAGTTCAGCGTCTTCGGGCCATAAGGGTTGGGTGCGAACACTGCCCAGTTGCCTTCACGCTGCAGGCGCTCGCGAATGAACGGGTCAAGAAAATCGGTGGTGGTTTCGAAGTCACCGCCGAAGGTCTTCTCGGAATAATCCTTGAGCATCGGGAAGTAGGTCGCACCCTCGTAGCGAACCACCAGCGGGCGGTCGTTGGACACCAGTTCGGCCAGCAGGCTGACTGCCACCAGGGCACAAAACGCCAGCAGGCTCCAGTACCCAAGACGATTGCGCTTGAAACGCAACCAGGCCCTGCGCGAAGGTGACAGGCTGGCGCTGCGGCCGCTACCGACGCTGCCGACGCTGCCGGCTGGCGCCATGTCACGCCCGGACTTTCCTTGCCCGGCAACCAGCAGTGGTTCGGTCGCCGCCATCAGTCGAACCGGACCCGTGGGTCGACCCACACATAACACAGGTCCGAGATCAGTTTGGTGACCAGTCCGATCAACGTGAACAGATACAAGGTGCCCAGCACCACCGGGTAGTCGCGCCGGATGACACTCTCGTAACTCAGCAGTCCGAGCCCGTCCAGCGAGAACTGCGTCTCGATCAGCAGGGCGCCGGCGAAAAACGCCCCGATGAACGCGGCCGGGAAACCGGTGACGATCGGCAGCAACGCATTGCGAAAGACATGTTTCCACAATACCTGCCGCTCGCTCAACCCCTTGGCGCGGGCAGTCACCACATACTGCTTGCGAATTTCTTCCAGGAAGGAGTTCTTCGTCAGCATCGCCGTCACGGCAAAACTGCCGAGCACCATGGCCGTGACCGGCATGGTGATGTGCCACAGGTAATCCACGATTCGCGCGCCCCAGGCCATCTCGTCCCAGTTGCCCGACGTCAGTCCGCGCAATGGAAACCACTGCAATTGGCCGCCAAATACGACCAGCAGCGCGACACCCAGCACGAAGCCCGGTATCGCATTGCCCAGCAACACCAGCAAGGTGGTGAAGAAGTCGAAGCGCGATCCGGCGCGCACCGCCTTCGACACGCCGAGTGGCACCGCGATCAGGTAACTGATGAAGAAGGTCCACAACCCGAGGCTGGCCGACACCGGGAGCTTTTCGACGATCAACTGCGTGACATCCTTGTTCTGGAAAAAACTCCTCCCGAGGTCGAAGCGTGCAAACTGGCCCAGCATTTGCACAAAGCGTTCGTGCGCCGGCTTGTCAAAGCCGTACAGGGCCTTGATCTGCGCGATGCGCTTGGGGTCCACGCCTTGCGCGCCGCGGTAACTCAGGCCCCCGCCCTCCGCGCCAGACCCGGTGCCGGCCTTGGCTTCGGCCATGTACTGTTCAACCGGGCCGCCTGGAACGAACTGGATCACCACGAACGTGATGAACAACACTCCCAGAAGTGTCGGGACCATCAGCAACAGGCGTTTGAGGATGTAGGAGAACATGGCTTATTTGGCCCACCAGGTTTCTATGGCCCAGGTCTCGCCCTGGGCGTACGGCGGCATCAAGGACGGCCGGTCGAGGCGCCATGCGTTGTAGGCAATCCGGTGCGTGGCGGCAGTCCATTGCGGGATCAACAGGTGGCTGTGGCTCACCACACGCTCGAGCGCGCGACAGGCGGGCAACAACTCGGCCTTGGTTTTGGCGCCCGTCATCTTCGAGACCAGAAAGTCGATCGCAGGATTCTTGACACCCGACAGGTTACCCGAGTCCTCGAGGTCCGCCGCCTTGCTGCCGAAGATGTCCGCATACTCCTGGCCCGGGCTGTGCGTGCCACCGTATGCCAACGACGTGATGTCGAACTCGAACTTCTGCAGGCGCTGCTGGTAGAGCGCGAAGTCAACCGGCCGGAACACCAGCTCGATGCCGATCTTCTCGAGATTGCGCGCCCAGGGCGTCACGGTGCGCGCGCCAGCCTCGTAGCTGTCCAGGTACTCGACCACAAACGCCTCACCGCGTGCGTTGCGCAATTTTCCATCGCGCACCTCCCACCCGGCCTCCTTGAGCAGCGCCTGCGCGCGCCGCAGGTTGGCGCGCAACGACGACCCGCCATCGGTGCGCGGCGGCACCACCATCGGGCCGAAAACCGCTGGCGCAATCTCCTTGCGCCAAGGCTCGAGCAACGCGACCTCCTCGGGCGCTGGCTGTCCCCGTGCCTCGCAATCGGTATTGCCGAACAGGCCAACCACGCGCTGGTACGAGTTGTAGAACATCTGCCGGTTCATCCACTCGTAATCCAGCGCCAGCCCGAGCGCCTCGCGCACCCGCATATCCTTGAGACGCTCGCGCCGGGTGTTGAGCACATAACTCTGGAAGCCCGACGGCAGGCGGTGCTTGAAATCCACCTTGACCAGTTCGCCGCTATCGAAGCGCTTGCCGGTCACCCGGCGCGCCCAGTCACCGGCCGAGAAAAACCGCATCAGGTCGAACTCCCCGGCCTTCAACGCCTCCAATCGGGCCGTGTTGTCCTTGTAAATCTTGACCGTGATGCGGTCGAAATTGCCGGTACCCCGGCGCACGTTG
>JANMYG010000068.1:0-11216 GCA_031381865.1 Betaproteobacteria bacterium
AGCAGCAGGATGTCGGGCTTGGGCAGCGGCTCGCCGGTGGGGCCGATCTCGCCGCCCATCATCGCGCCGAGGTCGGCCTTGACGTAGGTGCAGACATCTTCGCTCTGGCCGTCGCGCTCGGCGTCCATGATCATCTTGCCCGACTTCTTGCGCATGCCGTTTTGCAGCGCGTTGGTCTCGGGCAGGCTGCGCGCGAAATCGAAACACATCAGCAACTCGTTGAGGTTGCCCGGCACAAAGGTGGCCGACACCTTGCGGTTGTTGGCGCGCGCGGTGGCCAGCTCCATGTAGTTCCTGGCGATCAACTCCTTTTGCAGCCACATCGCGTCCTCTTTCTGGACGTTTTGCGGTTTCTTTGTCGACGCCGGCATCACAACAGTGGTGTTCATTTCGGGTTCCTTGAATAGTTGGTCTTTGCGTAGATCAGGACGACAACTGCAATCGATACCTGTCGTCCCGGCCCGGCCCCGGGAACCATGGATTGCGGGTCGGGCCCGCAGCGACGGCATCGGCGGCCCTTGGCGCTGCGGTGGTCCGGTGCATTTCGAAGCCCTTCATGGGAAGTTCAAATTTCGCGCTGCTGCCGTCACGCTCGCTTCTCATGCCGCGCTCCAGAGTTTTATCGAGTCCGCGAAGGTGCCGGCCTGCTCGCGTATGGGGGCCATCTGGCCGGTGTTCTCGGCGTACTTGAAGGCGGTGTGTGGAATCTTGCGTTGGGTGAGCACGTCCTGCAGCATCGGGCGCTCGAGCAGCGCCGGGTCGCAGAAGGACGGCGCCGCGAACACCACCCCCTCGGCGCCCATGGTCTTGACCTGCCTGAGCAGGTACTGGCCCTTGTCCTCGCGCCGCGTGTCGTACTTGGCGGCCGTGGTCGCCGAGCGGTGCAAAAAAGCCTTCGACAACTCTTCGAGCGGATTGCCATTGGTGGGCACGTGGTCGAGCAACCAGCGGCTGACCAGCATGAAGTCGTCGTCGACGATATAACAGCCCGCCATCTCGATCGACTTGATCAGCGTGAGTGGCGGCTGTTCGCAAAAGGTGCCGTTGATGACGACCCGGGCGTTGTCGCGCTTGGCGCGCGCCACCTGGTCGGTGGCAGCGATGTACTCCCGTACCAGCAACGTGTGCTCCTCGGGCGGCAAAATCATGCCGGCGCGCTGGACCAGATACACCTCGGAGGTGGGGGCTTGCCAGGGCTTGGCGGCGCGGTAGGCATACAGCTCGCGAATCGCCGCCCGGTTGTCGTTGTAGACGGCGATCGACGCGTTGAGCGCGTCGTCGGTGATGGTTTTTCCCACCAGACGGCCGAAGTCCTCGCGCAGCACTTGCATCTCCTGGACATAGAAGGCGCCGCCGATCGAGTCGACGTAGTTCTGCGGCACGTCGAAATAACGCACGTACTTGTCCTTGAACAGGATCTGCCACATGCCCGACAGGTTGCGGATCACGTCGCAAATCGACGGGAACAACATGCCGTCCAGGCAGTCCAGGCGCCCGGTCAGGCCGAGTTCGATGGTGGAGCGTGGTATGCGGCAGATATAACTCTGGTAGTAGGCGTCACCCTGGATGACCTCGAGCTGGTCGCCGCCACCCAGAATGCCCACCGGCAGCATGCCGGCGGCATGGACCAATTCGCGCGGCACGTACACCGGCATGTAGCCGATCGCCTTGCGCCCTGGGACGGCGGCCTTCCATTGCTGGACCGCCGTGAAATGCAGGTCGTCGTACAGTGCCTGGCAGCGTTCGATGATGGCTGCCACCGGCGTGATCGGCATCGGAATCGTGTTCATCAACTATGCTCCCAGTGGGGTGGCCGCTTGGCCAGGAAAGCCGCCAGGCCTTCGTTGGCGTCGCGGGTCTTCATCAACCGGTCCAGATACAGCCGCTCGACCTCGGCCAGACGCCGGCGCACATCGGCGCGCATCGGGGCTCGGGCGGCTGCCACCGCGCACGCCAGCGCGGCAGCGCTCTTGGTGCTGAGGTGCTGCTCGAACCAGGCCAGGGCGGCCGCCAGCGGGTCGGCGCTCACGTGGGACACCAGGCCGATCGCCAGCGCCTCTTCGGCGCCGACCGGGCGCGCCGTGAACAACAGGTCTTCGGCTGTGCTCTGGTTCATCCGGTACGGCAGCAGCACCGATGCGGCCGGCGCGAACACGCCGAGTTTCATCTCGGGTTGCCCCAGTTGTGCATCTGGCGCCGCGAAGATGGGGCCACCGGCCAGTGCCACCTCCAGGCCGCCACCGAGGCACTGGCCGCGCACAACGACCAGGATCGGCACCGGAAAATCGATCATGCACAGGATCAGCGCATGCAGCGCGGCGAGCATGGCAGCGCAGCGGTCCGCCAAGTGTTCCAGGACACTGGCGCCGAAGCTGAAATGCGGGCCTTCGGCGTCCAGCAGCACGCCGCGCAGACCGGCCTGCGCACGGTGTGCGTCGAACGCGGCATGCAGCGCGCCAATCATCGCGGCGTCGACGATATTGGCCTTTGGTCGCGCCAGACGCAGGCGCAGCAAGGCGCCGTCGCTTTCGCTCCAGCTGCGGACCGGTGCGACCACGTCAGCCATGTTGCCTGGCGCCGGGCTGAATTTCATGATGCAGGTCGCCGACCCAGCTCTGGCCGGCGGCCAGCTTCTGGCGCAGCAGCACGAAGTCGATCTCGCGAGCGTCTTTGGTTCCTTCATTGAAAGCCGTGAAACCGGAGCGCGCCTCGGTCACCATGTTCAACGCCAGCCACGCGCGTGAATCCTCCTTGTTGCGGTTCCAGGCTTCGAGTTTGGGCTTGCGCAACTCTTCCAGCGTGCGGGTGGTGCAATCCGGGAAGGTCAGCAGGATCTTGGCGCACAACTCCTCCACCTTGGCGTCCAGCAGGGACAGGTCGACGCTGCCACGGGCAAGCAGGGCCTTGGCCTCCTTCGCCGCGGCGCCGGTCCTGGGTTCGCCATAGACGTTGCGGCCGAATTCATCGACCATGCGCTGGGTTTCGACCAGCGGGTTGGCGATGAAGCCGCCGTCGACCTTGAGCGCGGGCACGATGTCGCTGATCACTCCCATCTGGTAGGCCTTGTGCGCCGAGAACGGTTCGCACAGCACGCATGCCGCCATCGCGCGCTCGGCGCCCACCATCACGGGCAGGAAATCGGTGGCGCCACCGATCGGGGCCGAGCCGTGTTTCGGGCCGGCCTGGCCGAAACGCGCCAGGTCCTGCGCAACCGAGAAGTCGCAGGCCATGCCGATCTCCTGGCCGCCGCCGATACGCATGCCGTTGACGCGGCAGATCACTGGCTTGTCGCAGGCCATGATGCTCGAGACCATGTCGTTGAAAAGCCGCATGTACTGGCGGTACTCCTGTGGATGGCCGGCGTAGTACTCGGCATACTCCTTGGTGTTGCCACCGGTGCAGAAGGCCTTGTCGCCGCTGCCGGTGAAGACCACGCAGTTGACGTCGCGCGCATTGGATGCGGCCCGAAACGCGAGGATCGCGCCCTTGACCATGTTGGTGGTGTAGGAGTTGTACTGGGTCGGGTTGTCCAGCGTGATCCAGGCGTTGTACAGGCCCGCCACGGTGGCGCCGTCCGGTGTCGTGGCCGGGCGCTTCTCGTAACGGATTCCCGGCTTGGAGATGTCGTCCACCAGGTCGTGGTTCTTGAAATCGCGCATGCTGAAAATGGATTCGGGGGCGTTCATCTGGGCTCCTTGGGTTTTCGGTTGGGGATCGCTCGGGCTTTCATGCCGGCACCATCACGGCGCGTTTCTTGATGTCGCGGTGGTGCACCGCCTCGAACACGGAATTGATCTGCTCGAGCGGGTGGGTTTCTACAAATGGCTTGATCTGCACCTTGCCGTCGAGCACCAGCTCGAGTGCCGCCGGATAAGCCTCGGGCGGGCAGCCCCAGTTGCCTAGGGCCCGGGCGTCGAATGCCATCAGGTTGGACAGGCGCAGCTCGACCTTGTCCATGGTGAAGCCGACCACCGACAGCGTGGCGCCGTGCACCAGCAGGCTGTATGCCGTCAATTGCCCGGGCGCACTGCCGGAGCATTCGAAGATGAACCATTCGGTCGCCCGCAGGCCGTTCGTGCGTGCGAAATCGGACACGGCTGCCTTGATCGCCCGGGCATCCAGCGTCCGGCTGTTGAGCGTCAATGCCGCACCACAGGTCGCGATCGAAGCCAGGCGGGCGTCGTCCACGTCGATCGCGACCACGGTTGCACCGAAGGCGTGGGCCACCTGCACGCAGTAACCGCCGACGCCGCCAGCACCCACGACGACCGCCAGGCTGCCGGGAGCGACGCCCGCGCGCCGCACTGCCTGGTAGGGAGTGGTGAGTGCATCGGCCACGATCGACACCTCGGCCAGGGACAGGCCCGCGCGCGCCAGGCGCGCCAGGTCGACCTCGCACAAGCCGCGGGCCGGCACCACGATGTGGCTGGCGAAGCCGCCCTGGATGTCGTTGCCGGGCATCTTTTGCCGGCGGCAGATGGTGCCCACGCCGCGCTGGCAGAGGTCGCATTCGCCGCACGGCAGCACGGCCGGCACGATCACCGCCTTGCCGGCCCACCTATGCGTGTCCGCGCCGCAAGCGACGACATGGCCGCTGATTTCGTGGCCCAGCGCGAGCGGCAGGGGATGGTTGGTGCGCACGCCGTCGTAAAAATAACCCAGGTCGGTGTGGCACACACCGCAGCCTGCAATGGCGACGACGACCTCGCCAGGGCCGGGTTCGGCGCTGAAAGCCTTGCGCTCGAGGGGCTGCTTGACGGCGTTCATCAGCCAGCGGTGGCCTTCAATGCTCATGGTCTTGATCCTTCGATGACAGGTGTTTCTGATCGTTGCCCGGTGGGTCGCGCCACGGTCACTGCAGGTCCGGGCGGCGACTTCGCCAGTGCAATTGTTGCATTCTGGTACCGAAATACGTGTTTAGGGCATTTTCGCGGGCCCGGGATGCACGGAGGTTGATCTTTATCAAACGTCCGACACCATCGAGCCGGTTTACTTGCCCCATTCGATGTGAAGGAGCGACGCGTGACTGCCCTTGCAAACGCTGAAGGAACGACGGGCCCCGGCCCAGGCCCGGACGCCCTGGCGCTGGCTGCGCCAATTGGCGCAACGGTCTCCATCGCCATTGCCGGCAGCGGCGGCAGTGGTGTCATGACCGCCGGCATGATGCTGCTGGACGCCGCCGCGCGGGCCGGCCTGTACGGGCTGATGGTGCGCACCAGCGGACCGCAGATCCGTGGCGGCGAGGCGGCCGCGTTGTTGCGGCTGGCGCGGGCGCCGACCAACGCGCTGGACGACAGCTTCGACCTGCTGCTGGCGATGGACTGGCAAAACGTGCACCGGTTCGCCGACGAGATTCCGCTGCGCCCGGCCAGTGTGGTGATTTCCGACGCCGACGAGGGTGTTGCGCCCGCGGTCTTTGCCGGCAGCGGCGCGCGTTGTGTCGCGTTGCCCCTGAAAAAGATGGCCAAGGCAATTCCGGGTTGCTGGACCAACATGCTCGCGCTCGGTCTGGCGGGCGGACTTGCGGGCCTGCCGGCGCAAGCCCTCGAGGCGGCGCTGCGCGCTGCCTGGAAACGCGCCGACGCCGGCCTGCAGGCCAACCTGGCCGCATTGCGCCTGGGAATGGCCGAGGCCGCCGGCATGGGCGGCATGATGCGCCTGAACCCCGGCGCCGCCGCCGCCGGCAGGCGTTGGTTGATCAGCGGCAACGAGGCGGCCGGTCTGGGCGCGATTCGCGGCGGCGTGCGTTTCGTCGCCGCGTATCCGATCACACCGGCGACCGAACTGCTGGAGTGGATGGCGCCGGCCCTCGTGAAGGTCGGCGGTACGCTGTTGCAGGCCGAAGATGAACTGGCCTCGGTCAACATGATCATCGGCGCCTCCTATGGCGGCGTGCCGTCGCTCACCGCAACATCCGGCCCGGGGCTGGCCTTGATGACCGAGGCCATCGGGCTGGCGGTCAGCGCCGAGGTGCCGATCGTGGTGGTCGACGTCATGCGCGGCGGGCCCTCCACCGGAATTCCGGCCAAAAGCGAGCAGGGCGACCTCTCGTTCGCCGTCAGCGGCCTGCCCGGCGACGCGCCGCGCCTGGTGCTGGCCCCGACCTCGATCGCCGACTGCCTGGCCACGACGCAGTGGGCGGTGCAGCTGGCCGAAGCGCTGCAGGCACCGGCGATTGTGCTGTCCGACCAGTTCATGGGCCAGTCGCGCGCGGTCATCGACCGGCCGGTCGACACGGACGTCGGCTGTGACCGGACCGGCGCCTCGGGCAACGGCCAGCCGCCGCTGAACCCACGTGTTGGCGGCGCGCGCCACACCGCAGCGGCAAACACACCCGACTACAAGCGTTACCGGGATAACGCCAGCGGCGTCTCGCCGATGGCCATCCCCGGCACGCCGGGCATTGCCTACACCGCCGACGGCCTGGAGCACAACGAAGCGGGCATTCCAAGCAGCCAGGCGCGGGACCACCACCTGCAACTTGACAAACGCGCCCGCAAGCTGGCGCAGCACGACTACGGCGCCTGCTGGGCCGACATCGAAGGCCACGCCGACGCCGCAGTGCTGACTTTCGGGTCGGTGACCGGCGCCGTGCGCGAGGCCGTCGCGCGGGCCGCCGGCCAGGGCGTGCACGTCAAACTGGTCGCGTTGCGCCTGCTGGCCCCGGCGCAGCCAGAGCGCCTGGCGCAGGCGCTGGAAGGCGTGACGCGGGTGCTCGTGGTCGAGCAGAACCACGGTGCGCAGTTGTTCCGGTATTTGCGCGCCATGTACGACCTGCCGGGCCGCCCGGCCAGCTTCCACCGTCCGGGCCCGCTGCCACTGCGGCCGGCCGAACTCACGCGTGCCATCGTCGAGTGGCAACGCGCCTTCATCGACGAAAGGGAAACCGCATGAACGATGTCGCCACGCCGATGGCGGTGCGAACCGCTGCCGACTACAAGTCGGCCTACAAGCCGATCTGGTGTCCTGGCTGCGGTGATTTCACCGTGCTGGGCGCAATCACCAAGGCACTGGCGATGCTCCAGTTGCCGCCGCACGACGTGGCGGTGGTATCGGGCATCGGTTGTTCGTCGCGTATCCCCGCCTATACCACCTGCTACGGTTTTCACGGCGTGCACGGTCGCGCGCTGGCGGCCGGCACCGGGCTGAAGGTGGCGCGCCCCGACCTGACGGTACTCGTCACCGGCGGCGACGGTGATGGCTACTCGATCGGCGGCAACCATTTCATGCACGCCTGCCGGCGCAACGTCGACCTGACTTATATCGTGATGGACAACCATGTCTACGGGATGACCAAAGGGCAGGCGTCGCCGACCACCGAGCCAGACTGGGACAACAAGCTCTCGCCCGGCGGCACGGGCGTGCGCTCGTTCCACCCGCTGGTGATCGCGCTTGCGTCCGGGGCCGGGTTCGTCGCGCGCGCGTTCTCGGGCGACCCGCATGGCACGGCCGACATCATCGCGCGTGGCATGCGCCACCCCGGCTTTGCGTTCATCGAAATCCTGAGCCCGTGTGTGACATTCCGGCCCGAGCAGCGCGAATGGAGGAACCTGGTGCACCCGGCGCCGGTCGGTCCCACCGACGATGCGGCCCGCGCCGCGCGCCGCATCATGACCGACGACGGATTCAACATCGGCGTGTTGTACGCAGGCGATCGCCAGCCCTATCCGGCCCGTCCCGGACTGGCGACTGGGTCGGTGGCCGAACTGGAAACGGAGTTTGAGATATGAGCGCCGCGCCGGGCCGCCCCGAAACAAGCTCGCACCGCAGCTCGCAGAGCGAAGGCACATCCGTGCGCACCATTCCCCGCACGCTGGAGGAGTTCATGGCACAGGCGCTGAACATGGAGCGCGATGCAGCGGCCCGTTACAACGAACTGGCCGACGCCATGGACACGCACAACAACCCGGACGTCGCCAAGCTGTTCCGCACGATGGCCGGTTATGAGGCCAAACACGCCCAGCGGATCATGGAGGAGATGAACTGGGTGGACGTGGTCGCGCTGCCGCCGGGAGCCTGGCCGGCGATGGAGGCACCGGAGTCGGTACCGATCGATGCCGTGCACTACCTGATGCACCCGTGGCACGCGCTGCAACTTGCGCTGACGGCCGAGCAGCGTGCCGAGGCCTTCTTTGGTGACCTCGCGCGCCAGGCTGGCAGTGAGGACGTGCGCCGCAATGCGCTCGAAATGCAGGCCGAGGAACGCGAACACGTGCAACTGGTCCAGGCCTGGCTGGCGAAGGTGCCGCAGCCGTCCGGCGACTGGGCGGAAGATCCCGACCCGCCACGCTACACCGACTGAGACCAACCGACATGCAGGTGCTTCTTCCCGATGGCTGGCGCGCGCCGATCGGTTATGCGAACGGGATCGCCGTGGACGCCGGGCGGATTGTCTTCATCGCCGGACAGGTCGGCTGGAACGCGCAACAGCAGTTCGAGTCGCCCGACATCGTGCCGCAATTCGAACAGGCGCTCAAGAACCTGCTGGCGGTGCTCAAGGTGGCCGGCGGCGCCGGCCACCATATCTGCCGCATCACGGCCTATTGCTGTGACAAGCCAGCCTACCTTGCGGCACGCCGGCAGCTCGGCGCCATCTGGCGTGAGCAGATGGGCCAGCACTACCCGGCGATGAGCATGGTCTTCGTGGACGACCTGCTGGACAGCCCGGGCAAGATCGAACTCGAAGCCACGGCGGTGCTGCCTGGACCTTGAATTCCCGCCGACGCGGCCGGTTTTCTTCGACCCCGGTGGTTCTGGCTGCGGTGGCGGCCCGCGCAACGCCGGAAACCCAATACTGGTGCGGCTTGCGATGGCTTCGAAAGGCCCGCAAGAGATTGACAGGAGTCGGTCGGCGCTGGCGGGCGAATGGCAAATATCCGCCGCATTGCAGCCCGTCGAGCGCACAATGACCGCGAACTGAGCGTCAGCGTGTCTCTCGTCTTCTGATCGCATTTCTTGCCTCGGTTCACAACCAAAGGGGACCGCGTGATCAGACCTGACTCAATGACTTCACTCACCGTGTCTGTGATTGGCGCGTTCGCTCTCGATGCCCAGGCACAGCGACCGCGACCCAGATCCATCTCACAATCAACCTCAAGACAGCCAACGCGCTTGGCCTCGCGATGCCGCAATCGCTGCTGCTGCTGCGCGCCGACGAGGTGATTCAATGATCGATCGACGCGCTCTACTGCGCAGTGCCGGTGCCGCGTTCGTTCCGGTGCTGGCGCCGTGTCGGGCTCAAGCGCAGGGCAGGCCCGCCCATATCGGCTACATCTCGTTCCGGCCAGGGCCAAACGAATTCGAGCAGGCATTTTTGCGCGGCCTGCGCGAACGCGGCTGGGTCGAGGGCCAGAATCTGGTCGTCGACTTCCGCTGGGCGTCGTTCGATCGACAGCGCGTCGCGTCGATGGTGGCCGAGCTGCTCGCTTTGCAGCCCGCGCTGATAGTCGTCCCGGACGGCTGGAGCTCGGGCGCCGCGGGCATGATCAGGTCGCAGAACCCGGCCATGCCGATCGTGGCGCCGGCCTTCGGCGACCCGATCGCGCAAGGTGTGACCACCAGCCTGGCGCGGCCGGACGGCAATGCCACCGGCGTTTCGGTGTTCGCCACCGAACTGGCCCACAAGCGGCTCGAGTATCTGAAAGAGGCTGTGCCCGGGTTGCGGCTCGCCGCAGCGCTGTACAACGCGGCGGGGCCGCCCGCGCTGGGCGTGGCGGTAAGTGTTGCCGCCGGCAAGCCACTCGGCATCGAGGTGGTGGCGATGCCGGTGCTGCTGCCGCAGGGCATCGACGCGGCCTTCGCGGCGGCCGTGCGCCAGGGCGTGCAGGGCGTGGCCATCGTGTCGAGCACGGCAACGATCACCCATCGGGCACCGCTGTGCGCGATGTCGCTGGCGCACCGCCTGCCGACGATCTTCTCCAACCGCACCTACCTGCGAGCCGGTGGGCTGCTGAGTTACGGCCCCGACCTGGAAGGTGTGTTTCACCGCGCTGCGTATTTTGTCGACCGCATCCTCAAGGGCGCGAAGCCGATCGACCTGCCGATCGAACAACCCACGACGCTCCAGTTGGTGTTGAACCAGGGTACGGCCAAGGCGCTGGGGATGCGCTTTCCGCAATCGCTGCTGCTTCGAGCCGACGAGGTGATTCAGTGACTGGCCTGGACAAGACCTGACGTTCAGTCGTCGGCGGTCGTACGGCTGCACCCGCTGCGCGGCCGACGCCCAACCGTTGTCGGTTATTCGGCGTGGCATGGCAAAAATTGCGATTGCAAAGTCTGGGCCACCCGCGCAGCAAACCCCGCCCCGGTGGCGAGCCGGTTCGGTGCGCCGTCAAACACCCAGGTACTGTTCCAGCAGTTCAGGTCGCGCATGCAGCTCGGCCGAGCCGCCGGCAAACACGACCTGGCCCTTGACCAGGATCACGTTGCGGTCGGTGACCTGCGTCACGTGTTTCCAGTTCTTGTCGACGATCACGCTGCTGATGCCGCTGTCGCGGATCAGTGCGCAGATGCGCCAGATGTCGCGCGCGATTTGTGGCGCCAGACCTTCGGTGGCTTCGTCCAGGATCAATACGTCGGGGTTGGTCAGGAGCGCGCGGCCGATGGTGAGCATCTGTTGTTCGCCGCCGCTGAGTTGCTGGCCGCCGTGGCCCAGGCGCTCCTTCAGGCGCGGGAAGGTGTCGAGCACGCGCTCGTAGTGCCAGTCGTGCCCGGATGCGGCGCGCTGGCGCGCGGCGTCGGTGGTGCCGGCGCGCGCCGCCATCTTGAGGTTTTCAACCACGCTCAGGTTGCCGAAGATGCCGCGGCCTTCGGGCACGTAGGCGATGCCCATGCCGGCGATCTCGTAGGGCGCGCGGCCGGTCATGGCCCGGCCCATGATGGCGACCGTGCCCGAACGCGGCTTGACCAGGCCCATGATGCTCTTGAGCAAGGTCGTCTTGCCCATGCCGTTGCGCCCCATCAGGCCGATGGTCTCGCCGCGCGCGACCGAGAAGTCGACCCCGCGCAGGATGTGGCTGGCGCCGTAGTAGGTGTTGAGGCCCCGGACCTCGATCAGGGTCCCGCTCATGGGTGCACCTTGGCGCTTCGCACCGCGGCGCCACTGACAGCGACAAGGCAGTGCGCGCGCCGGCGCTGGACCAGCGGGCAGCGCATCAGTGCTCCTCGCCCAGGTAGGCGGCCTGCACGTTCGCGTCGGCGCGGATCTCGGCCGGCGT